>JBHLNL010000081.1:0-13696 GCA_048941605.1 Promethearchaeota archaeon
ATAAATAAATAGAAAATTGCAAAGAATTAAGTACTCTATTTGTATATAACTCTATATATACATGAAAATTGGTTAACAAGCTTTCTTTTCATTTAAAAAATAAAATCAAACTTTATATAATATAAAGATATATATTCAAATTGATAAATTGTTAAATTTTAAGGGTAGGACCAAAGGAGTTGATTCAAATGTCAAAGAACGACAAAAATAATGAGGTTTCTAAAGATGAAATTGAGGAACCAGAACCGAAAGATAAACCTATATACGTAAAAGTAAGTGATGAAACAAGAAATCTCATAGACAAATACAAAAAAGAAGGAACAACAATCTCAGATTTAGTAAAACATTCTATAAAATGTTATGATGATTTTAATTCTATATCCCCTGAGATTTACGCCATTATTGAAAAATATAGAGAAAAGGATGAATCTGATCTATCATTTATTGAACGAGCTATAAAATATTATGGTGATCAAAAGAGTCTTGACAGAGATCTTTGGGTACGGGCTCGTGACGAGATGAAAATGATGCTAATAGGAAAAACAACATTTAATCAATTAATTGCAGCAGCAGAGGCTCCAGAAGAAAGTCTTGAGAAACCTTGGCGTAAAAATGTAGCAATAGATTTAATACTATGGTACAATGAATCAAAACCACTTAAAAGCCTTTCAATTGAAGAAATTATAAAAACTATACAAAAGATGTGGGTTGTTGCCAATTACTTTCATACAATTGATGTAAAAAAAGAAGCTGAAGATCTGTATCATGTACTTTTTAGGCATCGGCAGAATAAACGATATGGGTCTTATTGGTTAGGATACTTTACAGAATTATTTACTTCTGAAGAAATGCCATTTAAATGTGAGATAGAAGGAATGGTTTTTGATGAATCAATTTCAATGACACTAAAAGTCGGTTATAAAAAATAGAAATTTTAAAGATTTTTCAATATTGTTAGATTTAACTTGGAAAAAATTGTTTTCTTAACTCTTCTTTTTCCTCTTCATCATCATATACATCAAACCAATCCCAAATTTTAAGAGCAAAATCCGAGAATGCATATCCTTTCGCAGTAAGTATATTTCCATCCAGTACTAATCTTGTTTCCACATAATTTTCCCTTGGGAAAGGATCTGGTTTATTTTCTTCTTTATAAGATTGTGGATCTGCAGATGTTGTATATTTTTTTCCATCTAAAATACCACTTTTTGCGAGAAATTCAGGTCCTGCACATATTGCTGCGATTAACTTTCTTTCTTTATTCAGATTTTTTAATAGATTCTCAAGTTCTGCTTTTAATATTCTAGTCCCTCCTCCAGGAATTAATAATCCTTCAACATTACTTAAGTCTGAAATTTCTGAAATCTTTTTGTCTGGAATAATTGTCAATCCTCCAGAGCTTTTTACAGGATTTTTATCATATGCTATATAAACAACATTGTACTTTTCATGACCATTTATTCCTGAACAAGTAAGAACTGTTTCAAAATCAGCAAATCCATCATATAAAAAACATAAAACCTCTTTCATCTCTTATATCACCTAAAACTTTAATATATTAACTTAAAATTGTCAATTCTATAAATAGATTAAAATATTGAACTTTTATTGAACTTTTAATTTAATCTTTAAGAGATTCTTTCTAATTCATCTATTTTGGCTAGTAGCTTTAATTTTTTCTCTTTCCATTCTGTCCGCATTTTTATATCGCAGAAACAAGTGTGTATTGCTCTTTCTCCTTTTTGTAAACTATCTTTAGCTAAATCAAATTTCCCAGTTTCTTTATAACATTTTGCTAACTGTAAGTATGTATTATAAGTAAACCATCCTAAAGGATCAATTTCTAATGCCTTATGAAGTATTTTGATAGCTTCTTCATACTCTCCAAACTCAGTTAATACTTCCCCATAGGAATCATGAAAATTACCATCATCCGGAGCACGATTAATTAAATTTTTTCCCGCTTCTATTGCTTCTTCCTTTTCACCACGATATAAATGCCAATATACTTTGTTATTTAAAGTATCAAGATCTTTAGGATCTTGCTCCCATAACTCATTGATAATTTCTAATCCCTTGTCATAGTTTTTCTTTTTCTTATAAAGATAAGCCTTATGAGACATCAGTTTTGTTTGATGTTTTGGAAATAACTTAATTCCCTCATCCATTAACTCTAATGCCTCATCAATTTTATCATTATCATACAAAATATTATATTTCATGAAATGTAGATTTATTTTTTTTGGATTTAGTCCAATAGCAATATCAATCGCTTCGAGAGCATCTTCAAACTTTTTTACTTGCTTTAGAATAAGGCTTTTAAAATGGAAGTAATTTGCTTTATTTGTTTTATTATCTTCTAATTCAATTGCTTGATCAATATCATGTAAAACCTCATCTATTCTTATTTTATCTGTATCTACTTGGTAAACAATTTTATATCCAAGTGTTAAGGCTCTTGCCATGTATGATAGGGGATGATCAGAATAGTATTTTCTTAATCTATTACTGATATCAAGAGCTTTATCGAATTCTGCTAATGTTAAATGACAATATAATTTTATAAAATTGTATGGAATAAAAATATCTTCATCGATTTTATTTGGATAATTTCTGAAAGTATTTTTCAAAAATCGAATAGCGCTTTTATGTCTATTTGATACGCTTAACACTATTGCCTTTAAGAACAAAAGATCTGTATTATCAGGATCAGATTTTATGCGAGAATTTATCTTAGTTAAAGGTTTTTCAGAATCCTTTTTTTTCATATGAAGTTTAGCTTCTTCAAGCATTTTTTCGATATCTGCTGAAGAAAAGAGAGGCAATACCATTAAAATTGAATAATCTATATAATACTTGAATTCTGTTTGTTCTGCTAAAGAATATCGAGAGCTATACGATTGAAATACTTCAGGAATATCTCTCCAAGCAACTCCTTCTAATTTGTCAAGAGTATCCACCAATTTTCTTTCAGTTTCTATTCTATAAGCTAAATGATTAATATATTCAGGTAGAAACTCTCTTAAAGCATCCTTCAACTCGCTGTTAAATAAATTATTGCAAATCTCTTCTAATATCGCATTAACAGTAGAACTTAAACTCATTGAAGGAGTATCACTGAGATTACTCTCATAGAGTTTATTTAAATATGTAAATTTTGTAATATGATCTTCAGTTATTGCACTTAGAACTTTTTCTATCTTCTCATTTGCTTGAAAATAATAGAGTTTATTCTCTTGAGTTTCTAATGTGAAAAATTTTACCGAGTAAGCTTGCTTCTCCACAATTTTACGAATACTAAAATTTAATTCTGTTAAATTTAAATTATATTTCCTAGAAAAATCCTCAGGTGTAATGTAAAATGGATATTGATTTGGGTGATTCATTGAGAGAAATAACAATACCTTATTGAAATCTTCTTCTGAATCTAATGAACCCTTTAAGTTTGCATATGGTAATTTTAAAACATTGTTTAAAAATCGAAATTTAACATCTCCATCCTTGATATTATATCTCTCGAAAAAAGTAATTGTCTTTTTTGTAATTTCTTCTATTCTTTTACTTTCTTCGTTTAAAATCGATTGTCTGTCTAAATCATATAACTTTAACATTCTCGAATATTCAGATTTCCCCTTTTGAGTAATTTTATACTCCCTATCCTCCTTTTTTATTATTTCTCTATCCAAGAGCTCATTTATGTTTTTTGATAAACTAGATTGATTAATTTTGAGAGGATCATCTATAAAATCTGACCATTTACAATAAGTGTTGTTATATACCATCCATATAATCCAATGATCATAATTCCTATCATTAGTAAGAGCTTCTGGAGGATAATTTAATTTTCTTTCCCCAACCTTAGCTTTTGATAATTGGTTATATCGTTCCACACCTTTAGAAGTAATCTGATATTTCCCTCTTTCAGGCTTTTCGATATAATCGTTTAGCTGTAACGAGTTTAGGTAATAAGATAAAGTAGATTGGGGAATTTTTATTGGTTCATCTTTAAAATCTGACCATTCAACAAAATCATTGTTTTGTAACATCCAAAGAATAATATGTTCTATATTTGGACGCTCTATCCCTATTGGCCGAAAAAGTTCTTCAGGTGGATAATTTATTTCTTGAGTTTTACTCATAAAATTCACATTATAATCCTTTATTTAATATATAGTAACAACTTCTATTTAAAAGTTTCGTGTTCAGTTAGTAATATGAACTCCAACTGAACTCCGAACTACAATTGAACTATTATATTAAAAACTATAAATTGAAGTACAAACTATAGATAATTAGAAAAAATAAATATCAGAAAATAAAAAAAGAGGTAAAAAAAAATGGCTCAAGCAATAAAAAATAAAGATGTAAGAAAAAATTGTGTTGATGTTGAAAGAGTTATCATGGAATTTGTGCCTGAACCCGAAAGGGAAGATATTCACATAAAGCCGGAGCCAATTCAATCAAAAAAGCTTAGTAAAGAGCTTTTAAAATTTATATCTGAATATAATGCTAATTATAACCAAGAGTTACTCCTTCTTGATCGGGTTAAACAGAATATAGTTTACAGAAATTATGGAGTACATTAACAAATTATATAATTAAAAATAAAAGAGGTTGATAAAATGAAAGTAAGTAGAGAAAAGAAAATTATCATTAATAATAGTATCGCAGGATATAATCCAAATTTTATTATTTATTAAAAATTTTTTTTCAAATTTTAATAATTTTTAAAATTAAATAATTTTTTTATGATAGCGTTTCAAGTACAAATCTTTTCCATTCCATGTTGGATTGGTTTATTAGAATTCGGGCGAGCTTTTAGCTCGCCCTATATTTAATATAAAAAAAGTGAATATGTATGGATTTAAAAACACCAAACTTCATAGGAAAAATACATTGCCCGAATTGCGGTTCATTGTATCTCATAATTGATAATGAGATTATCTCTTGTCCAGTATGTGAAGTATCTATTAATAGTAAAAAACAAGGAATTTGCGAAGAATGTGCAAGGAGAGAGGGAATTAGTTCAGTGACAAATCTAAACTTCAATAAAAGTTCATATTATTAATCTATTTAAAGACATGATTACTAAAAATTAATAAAAGGAAATAACTATTAATGAGGTAAATACAAATGGCAAAATCTACTTCAAAAAAGAGCTTTAAGCATTATCTGTATTTCTTACTTGGACAACAATTCTCTATGTTAGGTTCAATGATAGTTGGTTTTGTAATTACTTGGTGGATGGCAGGAAATGTTATTTATCTTTCACTTTCAGTAGCTTTAATGTTCCTACCGCAAATTCTTGTAACTCCATTTTCAGGAGTAATTGCAGATCGATGGAATAAAAAAATAATTATTGCGATATCAGACTCAGCACAAGCGATATTAACATTCGTACTTTTCATATTCTTTCTCATGGATATCCATAACATCGTATTTATTCTGACAATAAATACGCTTAGAGCAGCATCATATGCCTTTCAATATCCTACAGTATCATCTCTTATTCCAACAATGGTTCCGAAAGATAAACTAAGTAGGATAAATGGATTAAACTTTTTGAGTTCTGGATTTATTTTTAGTGTAGGACCAATGATAGCTGCTACACTTATGTTTCTAATTCCGCAAACAGAATTGATCTTTCTTCTAGATATAATAACATTTTTGATTGCTATGGTCCCACTAGTGATCATCAAAATCCCGAAAGTTACTCAAAAAACGGTAGAAGCTACGAAAAAGTCGATGTTTAGAGATTTTAAAACAGGATTGATAACGATTAAAATGGTTCCTGGCTTATTTGCCATGATTGCTTTTGCTATGATCTGGAATTTCCTTCACCGACCATGGGCAGTATTATTCCCAAATTTTATAAAAGACACTCATGGAGGCACTGCTTTAGATCTTGCATTATTAACAACATCTAGTCAAGTTGGAAACATAGTGGGATCTCTAATTACGACATATAAGAAAACATGGAAACATAAAATTAAAATAAATATTATTGGAGCCGCAATAGCTTTTGCATGCCAAATACCAGCGATTTTTGCACCCCAAGGGAATTTTATACTTATGATCATAGCTCTTTTTCCAGCATGGGTGCTCTTTCCAATTACAGTTTCCACTTACTTAGCAATATTACAGACAGTTGTTACTAAAGATAAACAAGGTAGAATAATGTCGATTGACCATATGATCTCTATGTTAATAGCTCCTATAGGTGCTTTTATCGCAGGACCATTAGCATTACTTATGGGAATACATACCTTATTCCTGATAATGGCAATCTTAGGTATTATTCATCCATTTGGTATCTGGTTCTTTACAAAAATAAGACGACTCGAGGTTATTGAAAGAGAAATCATGATGAAATCAGAAGAAGAGAAAGAAGTGGAAGAAATCCTAGAACCTGCTGAAGTCATTCAGGTAATCGAACCAGTAGAATAAAATAGAATACTTTTTTTCTTTTTCTTTTTAATTTTTTTGATCTGATTCACTTCATAGTTTGTATGAACTTCACATGAAGTGTTTGAAGTGTGTCTATATATGAATTTGTGTATAATAGGTATTTGTGAATCAATACTATTATTGTCTGTGAATAATAGGTTTTAATGAAAAAATACGAAAGAAATTTAAAAAATCTTAAAAATATAAAAAAGAGGTAATTAAAATTTCTGAGAAATCCGATGCTGATAATATATTAATAGAAGGCTTTAAAGGAGAATCACTGGAAATTGTTGATCCTGAGTTAAAAATGATAGATAAAGTGATTCAAGAGTACGCTCCTGAAATCGCATTTATATATCATATTCGAGAAGATGAATCAGAAGAACAACAAATTAAGACAGGACGCCTTCATGAAAATCGTATCTTAGGTATTATTTTAAAATTTCTTTTAGAGGGAAAGAAAAATAGTACTACGGCAGAAGTAGAACAGGAATACAAAAAGTTTTTTAAAGAAATTGCTCGTTCTACTACTTCGACATATATGAATATGCTAAAAAAAGAATCTACGGTATGTTCAAAAAGAGATGGAAGAATAGCATATTATTCTTTTTATAAAGATCCACCAATTGGGCTCATACCATTCTGGTTTACTCGAATTTTTTGTATAGTTCCAGCTTATTTTCATAGAGCTCTCATTTTTTCATCTTTATATATTAATAGTGAAAAATATGTCCAAAAATATATTAAAGATAATAATTATGGAGATAAAGATATTTTACTAAGAAATTTTAAATTTATTAGTGGGCTTATACTATTGAAAATCTTTAAAAATCGAAGTACTAAATGCGCGGAATGTCAGTTTAGCAAGAGAGAAATCTATATAGAATTAGAAAATAGGATCAATACTGCAATTAAAGATAAATCTTATGAATTACCTTCTGAATTATTAGATGACTTAGTAGAAAAATGTTCAGAAATTCCAATATTTAATGGAATAAATATTGATCAAGATTCCATTAAAGAGAATATTGCTAATGAGATAGCAAGGAGTGCTGATGTATTTAAAAAAGATTTAGAATTTCAAATTATGGTTTCATCACGAAGAAGAAATATAAGGTTGCAGCAAAAAACCGTTTTAGAAGAAAACCCTGAAACGTTCTAAAAATGATCTAAGAAAGTCAAAATAAAATTGATATATTCAATTTTTAAAACATATATATAACCTTAAAAGGGACCTTTTCAAATCTGTTTTTGATTTCTTCTTTGAATTCATTTGAAATAGGTTTAAACCCATCTAAAGTATAATTACTTACAGAAAAATGATCGGGCATGACTTTTAATAAGAAATTCTTCAGGTTTTCTATGTTCTTTATGGTATCATTAATATCTCTTAAAAACATGGTATAAATCCCTAACTTCCCCTTAAAATTTTTACTGAATTCAATTATTCCATCTAAAACTTCTAAAGAGTTTATAGATTCAGGACATTTATTAATTTTTGTAAATTGAAAATGATCAACAGTATTTAGGTTTATAGCAACGAGATCACAATTATAAAAATCCTCCCGAATATTTTTATCTTGAAATATCCCACAATTTAAGTAAATCCCAATTTTCTGATTTGGATAAGCTCTCTTAATCATTTCGACTATTGTCTTAAAATTCGAATGATCAATGGTTTCATTTATACCTTTGAACCATATCAAATTTGGCGTGCCTCGAATTTTGACACAATCGCTAATTTCATTAAAAACTTCTTCAATAAGATTAACTAAGTCCCTATCTTCACACCAAGAGCTAAAATCAACTGATAATAATGTACCAAAATTAAAATTAAATTCGAACGTCTTTACAAATTTATAATCCATCAAAGTTAGGTTCCTTCACAGGATTATTCATTATCATTAGATCCCTCTATTAATGCTTTAGTTTTAGAAATAAGTTCCTCTAATTCACGTTGATAAGGTTCTCTATAACTAGGATGCATTTTTTCTATTAATTTCTTACCTTTTTCATAATATTCTAATGAATTTTCTAAATTTCCAAGTTTCTTGAAACAATCTCCTAATTTCAAGCAAGTTTGGTAAGCAAACCATCCAGTAGGCTCAAGATTCAATGCTTCTTTAAACTTCTCAATAGCATTCTCATAATCTTCTAAAACCATCAATACTTCACCGTACGTATCATAAGAGTTTCCATATTTAGGATTAAGATTTATTAGATATTCAGCAGTGTTAATTGCTTCCTCTTTTCTTCCTAAATAAGCTAAGATCGTAGCTTTATTATTGATAAAATCAGGATCTTGTGGATTTAATTCAATTGCTTCGTCAACAGTTCTCAATCCCTCTTCATATTGTTTTAGAATAAAATGAAGGTACGATTTTTGCTTCAGGAGGCTTTCTTTTAAGTGGGGATGGCTTTCTAATAACTTTTTTATCAAATTCAATGCTTCCGATTCTCTCTTGGAGATTATTAATAAATAAGTTTTTCTTAGATAAAGAACATTTAATGTTGGAATCAACTCAATAGCATTATCAATATTATTAATGCTTTCATCATATTTTCCAAGCCCATTCAGAATATGTGATTTTAAGATAAGGTACATAATTTTATTATATTTAATGGACTCAAGAGAGATTGTCAGTTTTATTAATTCAGTAAATTTGTCAATGTTTGGTTCTTTAAATGAAAATCTATAAATCAAATTATAACCAAGTACTAAAGATTTTGTAAGAAATGAAATGGGATGATCAGGATAGAGAGTTAAAGCTAGATTAGCAATTTCTAAAGATTTATCAAATTTCCCACGTGCTAAATAGGAGCATGCTATAATAAAATAAGCAATTGTATCAATTCTAGGATTCTTATTGAAATTATCAAATTTGATTTCTTTTGTGATCAATTTCTTTGCTTCTTTGTACTTCTTGATTTCGCAATAGTATAAGCATTTCAAAAGTAAAATTTCTTCATTATGTGGATTCAAAGTAATTAATTGATCTATAACTTCTAAAGGGTCATTATAATCTTTCACCATTGCCATCCAATTTGAAATATACACCACATATTTTATTCTTAATAAAAGCGAATTATCTGGGTATTGAGATAATGAATCGTTTATAACATTGAGTGCTTTATATCCTTTATCTATTCTATTTAAAATTTGAGCCTTTTGGCAGATTAAAAGAACATTAGGAGCTGCCTCTAATGCTTCATCAATAATTTCTAAAGCCTTTTCATAATTATCCATCAAAAAGTAGGTTATTGATTGAAATAAATATCCTATAAAATCATTTGGATATTTCGCAATAATTTCATTAGTAGTTTTAATTGAATCGATTAAATTATTATCAGCTGTAGCTATAATATCTTTTAAAATTAACTTATTTATAGTTTCTAACTTTTTATTAATACTTTGAAATAGTTCTTTTGCTTTAGGAACTTTATTCTTAGATAAAGCACTTACAATTTTATTATAAAGATCAATTTTATTTAGATTATAAAGCTCCTGAACATCGTCTGTATTTAGAAAATCTAATTTAGATAAAGACATTATTTCAAGGGTATTGAATATAGCGCAGTCTAATGCGTAAGAATATTCATCCTCCTCTCCTACTGTTGCCACATTTGAAGGTTCAAAAGTTTGAAACTCTTCAAAAATACTCTGCCATACGAAACCTTCTAATTTCGCTTCACTATCAACTAATTTTTTCTCAGTTTCAATCTTATATGCTAAATATCTAATATATCTTGGTAAGAAAGCTCTTAGCGAAGGTTTTAGATTCTCATTAAATAAATTTCCACAAACATCATCTAGAATTTTATCTAACAACAATCCTACATCCATTGTCGTCGTATCATGAAATTTATTTAAATATGTAAATTTAGTTATATGTTTTTCAACAATAGCATTAAGAACTTTCTCGATTGTTTCATTCTTTTGAAAATAATAAGTTCCTCCATTTTCACCTTCTATTTTAAAAAATTTAACATCAAAGAATTCATTATCTACTATCTCTCTTATGTAATAATTTAAAGTGGTTTTATCAATCCTATATTTAGAAGAAAAGTCTATTGCTGAAGTGAAGTCAGGGTATTGATCAGGATGATTTATAGAAAGGAATAACAAGATTTTATTAAAATCATCCTCAATCTTCAACATTGACTCCACTTTTGAATAAGATAACTTTAAAACTTGGTCTAAATATCGAAATTTTAATTCATTATCTTCTATTTTATATTTTTGAAAGAATTTACTAGTTTTTTCTGTGATTTCTTCAATTCTCTTGCTTTCTTGTTCTAAAATAGACTGACGATCCAAATCATAGGATTTCAATATTCTAAGATACTCTGTCTTTCCCAGAGGACTTATAACATATTCTTTATTTTCTCTTGATACCAATCCATCATCTATTAAGATATTTAGATTATTAGATAAGGAAGATTGATTTATTTGCAGTGGCTCTTGCCTAAAATCTGACCACTTGCAAGAATAATTATTATAAAGCATCCACAAAATCCAATGATCATAATTCCTCCTCTTCAATATTCCTTCTGGAGGAAATCTTAATTTACGTTGTCCTGATTTTTTGTCATATGTTAATTCACCAAAACGATCGATTCCTTCTGAAGTAATTTGATATTTCCCTTTTTCTGGTTTTTCAATATAACTCTTATTCATAAGTTTCTTTAAGTTGCCTGATAGAGTTGATTCACTTATCTCTGCTGTAAAATCAGACCACTCACAAATATCATTATTACTCAGCATCCAAAGGATAACATATTCATAATCAGTTTTTCCCATAATTGGGTTTAATATTTCTCCAGGAGGATATAAGATGCCTTCTGATCTACTCATAATAAATTTCACTACTATAAGATCTTATTTCGTTATATATATATTACATCAACTACTTTTTAAACTTTTCACTTCGGAATAAAGTATGAACTTCACATGAAGTGCGAAGTGCGAATCTATATATTGTAGTTCACCTTATTTCTTTTTAAGAAAAAATAAAAAAAAAGAAAAAAAAGTGAAAAAAGAATGGTTCAAGTATTAGAAAAAATAGAATTGGAAGAGCAGGAAGAGATTTTTGTAGTCCTTCCTGAAGAAGTTGAAGTTAAGAAAGAGATAGTAAAAGAAGAGCCTAAACAAGAATTAAAGCGCTCTAGGAAACACAAAAAGTCCATTTGTATCGATAAAGTAAAAGCTAGAATTGATACTCAAATACTCAGAAATCGTTTTGGAGTATTCTAATAATATAATGAAATTGGAGTGAGAAAAAATGAAACAACTTAAAAATAAGACGAGATTGATAATAATTTCGAACGGTGTCGAGGGTTATCACTCGAGATATATTTCATATTAAAACATTTTTTTCACATTTAACCAAAAACCGATCAATAGATAAGAGAAACATGAAAACAACCAAATGGAGAATATGATATGAAGAAGAGAATAAGAATAAATTGTATGAAATGCGGAAAAGAAATAAAACTAAATTTTATAGACTCAAGAGCCGTTTGTAAGACTTGTGGTAGGTAGGTTCTTGAAGTTTTAATTTTTTTATTTTTTTTTATTTATGGTAATAAAATAATGCTAACTTCTTTTCCTTTCCAAATTAGAGGGGCGAGAGTTTCTCTCCCCCTTTAATTTTTATATTAACTTTATCTGTAGTGAGATTATTTTATATTTACTCTAATAAAAATTTCTTATCTCTAATCGATCGTAAAGGTAAATTTAGTGTTTGATTTCAATGAAAATTTCACATTTTTCAATTTTTTAGATAGTCTTATTAATAAACGAGTTAATATCAAAAGATGAAGGTGTAGAATTTAATGGAAGATTTTAAAGATAAGGTTGCAGTCATCACTGGAGCAGCTAGTGGTATTGGCCTTGGTATTGCAAAAAAGGCCGTTATGGAAGGGATGAAAGTTGTTATTGCCGATATTGAAGAAGAGGCATTAGCTTCAGCAGAAAACATATTAAGAAAAATGGGAGATCACATAGTAGCAGTGCATACTGATGTGTCAAAAGCAGAAGATATAGAAAAGTTAGCACAGAAAACAATTGACAGTTATGGAGAAGTCCATCTGTTATTTAATAATGCAGGAGTCGCATTATTAAATAGACTCACTTGGGAACATTCATTATCTGATTGGGAATGGATAATGGGCGTTAACTTGTGGGGTGTTATACATGGAATTCGAATATTTGTACCAATTATGCTAAAACAAGATAATGAATGCTATATCATCAATACATCCTCTTTAGCAGGTTTAATAATTACACCTTTTCAATGTGTTTATAATGTGACAAAACATGGGATAGTAGCACTTTCTGAGACTTTATCTTATGAATTGAAGGAATTACATTCTAAAATTAGAGTATCTGTATTGTGTCCCGGAGGGGTACTTGCAAATATTGTGGAGAGTGAAAGAAATCGCCCTATAGAATTAAGAAATCATGAATCTGAGCTGGATTTTTGGGCTCGAAAAAAGGAAATACTTTCAGTTTATCCTGAATTTGAATCAAAGATCGCTCGGATTCGTGAAGTTTTTAGTCCATCAATTATTTCACCTGAAAAAGCAGGTGATATCGTATTCGAGGCAATCAAAAATAACAAATTTTACATTCTAACTCATACAGATCCTTTTTGGAAGAATATGATAAAAGAAAGAATGAATGGAATATTCCATGCTTTCAACAAAAGATGATAATTAAGATCATTCTTGAAATGAGAAGTTATCCTTATTATTTGTTATGTCCCACTAGAAATGGAAAGGTAAATTCAGAGTCTGATTTCAACGAAAATTCCATTGAATAATTTAATCATTCTTTAAAAAGCTTACAATTATTTGGTTTACCAGTTTAGGTTTCTCCATGAGAACTAAATGTGTACCACCTGGAATAACTTCGAGTCGCGCATTAGGTATGGCATCAGCCATTTCTTGCATAACTTTTAATGGATAAAGTTTTTCATTTTCTCCATCGATAATAAGTGAGGAGCTTTTAATGTTCTTCAATTGTTCTAACTTGAAATTTGGTTCTTTTATTGCCATATCCATTCCTTTTTTGAGCAAATTTGGCCAATTATCTGGATTAGATGCTACTTTTTCATATGCTTTCTTAATAAATTTATAACCTTTAGGTAAATTATTAGGATCAACATCAATAAATTGTTCAAAGATATCTGGATAATAATTAGATATATTATAAGGAGTACCAATTAGTACTAGCTTATTTACTAAT
>JBHLNL010000082.1:0-13617 GCA_048941605.1 Promethearchaeota archaeon
TTCAATCTTTAAAACTATTATAATTATTTGAATTTATAAAATTATCTTTTTAAAATCTTTCATAGGAAATATGGGAAAACATTTTTGTAGTCAAAGGCTTTAAGAAGCTTATATTAAAAAGCTAATAATTTTTATGAAAGTTATTCTTCTTATATTAATAAAACGGTAATTAGATCAGAGATGGAATCAGAAGTCAAATAAAGAGATTTATGGTGAAAAAATGTGAGAAATGAAATAGAGAATCGATTACACAGAGTTATGATAAAATTAGTCAAAAAAGGGATTGTCTGTCCTTATGCTAAAGAGTGTTTAGCTGCTGAGAATAGTATTAGATGTAATGAATTTTACGAAAAATGTATTAAGTTCACAGATTTCATTTTGGGTTCAAAATAATATTGAGGTATATTAAGAATGAATTTAGGATTAGAAAATAAAGTTGCTTTAGTTCTAGCATCGAGTAAAGGATTAGGGTTTGCGTGTGCTAGAGGGCTTTACGAAGAGGGAGCTAATGTTGTAATATGTAGCCGCTCCGAAGAAAACTTAAAAATTGCACAAGATAAATTGGAAAAAAGAGAATTAAAAAATTCAAATAATAAAGTTATACCTATTGTTGCTGATTTAATGTATGAAGACGATATAAAAAGTCTTATTAACAAAACGATGGATGAATTTGGGAGAATAGACATATTAGTGCATAACGCTGGCGGACCTCCATCAGGTCCTATTGATAAAATCACAAGAGAAGATTGGAAAAACTCAATTAGTTTGAATCTCCAATCTTTTATTCATATTACAAATTTAGTAATACCAATTATGAAAGAGCAAAAAGGCGGACGTATTATCGCTATTACATCTGTCTCTGTTAAGCAACCATTAAACAACTTAGTCTTATCAAACACAACAAGGTTAGGAGTAGTTGGTTTTGCCAAAACGCTCTCAAATGAATATGGGAAATATAATATTCTTGTAAATGTTGTATGTCCCGGTCCAACTCTAACGGATCGCATGAAGGAATTAATTAATCAAACAGTAAAAGACACAGGGAGATCTTATGAAGATATTGAGAAAACTTGGATTGATCCAATTCCATTGGGGAGATTAGGAAAACCTGAAGAATTAGCTAATTTAGTCGTATTTTTAGCTTCTAAAAGAGCAAGTTATATTACCGGAACGGCTATTCAAGTAGATGGAGGCTTTATAAAAGGAACATTTTAGAAGAATTATAATATATAAAGGTGGACTTTTTCTATAATCAAGAGATAACTAGATATAATTATATATTGAAAAGGTTATCTTTTCTTTATCTATAATATATCTTTTAGTAAAAAATAATTTTTAAACTAATTGTCAACTGTTTAAAATAAACCACTTCAGAGTGATCAAGTTGAAAGGGAATAAAAAAAAAATTAAATATGTGCTTTTACTGTTTATTTTTATCTTTGCGTTTCAAATCATTAAGGTAAATATAGAAAATAGTTCTATAGAATTGAATAATATTGAAGATCTAGGTAATTCAGCAGAAGAATTATATCATAACCAGTGGATCTCAAATACAAATTTTGATTCTCTAGATAATTGGACTTCAATTAAGGGTGAATTTGGAGATCAAAATGATATTAATGGTCATATAAGTGGTGGTACTGCAAATTATGAGATATTAGGAGAAAAACGAACATTTTCACTGGTAGAAACACCAATTAATGGTTCAAAATGGACAGCTGTTCCAAATCCAGAATTTCCACATGGACCTACTAGTAATTTCACGGATTCAGAAGGGTTGAAAGTATATCATGAATTTGATGATCATGATGCAAATCAAAATCCAAGTGTGCATTGGGATAGAAATGTGAGCACATTTGTAGATATGTCTGATTATGAAATAAAAAGTGCATTCATCCAAGCAGTTGTAAGCGCCTCAGTTGATCGTGATGTTGATTGTCCAGGAGATACAATTGCAACTGATGGGGGTGCTAATTTAAATCAACGAGAATCATATGACTATGTAAGATTCTATGTTTTAATATCTGATTTACCAAAAAATAAAGTATATGAAATAGCATACCTTCAACCAACTGATTTAGGACAAGGAAATCCACCTGGAGATGATACTTTACCGGATACATATTTAATACCTTATTCTGAAGAGGACCTGATTTATTTTTTAACTTCTGTACTTAGCACAGATAATTTTAATTTTACAATTACATTAGGAATTAGAATATATACTGCAGATAATTCCGATACGTATGATAATGATGAATTTCATGAATTATTGATAAAATCTGTAAACTTAACATTCACTTATGAGAAAAAAATCAACCCACAGACATCTTTTTCTTGGGTTCAAGTAGGAGAAAAAGTAAGTGACAATATACCTATTACTAATTATACTAGTTTCCAAATTACAGAAGCGCTTTTATATTTTGAATATATGATTAATGACACATGGGTTAGTTCGTCTCGAAATTCTGAAATCAGAGTTTTAATTAATAATATTATATATACTGAAAGTATCAAATTAAGCACAGCTAATCAAACTTTTAAAGAGGCGAATCCAAATGGATTTGATGTTTCATCTTTAATATCAGATGATGTGAATGTTTCAATTCAAGTTTATCTTGCTGATGATTTCGAGTTAAATCGAACAATTATGGTTTCAATAGATAATGTTTTCTTAAATATTTCATATAGAGTATCCTTTGAGGATTATCACACATCTCTACAACTCTTTCTAAATGATGTAGATAAGACACCCCCTATATATGACCCCTCTATTGAAATTCCAATTGGTCAAAATATTACTATTACTGTAAAATATACAAATCAAACTGGTGGACATATACCTAACGCAAATGTCCAATTAAGTGGAGTAAGTTTTACTAAAGATTTGAAAGAATTTGCTAATAATTATTCAATTACACTCAATTCAACTCTGCATTTGAGTATGGGTATTAATTCTTTAAAAATTGAAGCTACAAAAACAAATTTCGAAACCAAGATTTACAATCCAACAATTATAGTAAGAAAAATATACACAGAAATCATGACCGTCTCTGGAGGAAATACAATTAATATTGATGTTGGAGAATCTGTTCAATTAGAGATTATGTTAAATGATACAGATAATGATAAATTGATAAAGGGGGCAATAGTCACATATAAGGTGGTAGATTTGGACCCCATTCCCAGGGTTTTAACAGAAAACAATGGCATATATGAAGGTGAAATAGTAACTCCACCAGAAGGCCCCTACACTATAATAATATCAGCTTATGCAGGGGAATATTACGAATTTAACGATTTTGAAATAGCTTTATATGTAGGAACCTATGTACCACAACCTCAACCTGACTGGAGTTGGTTAATCTATACATTAATTGGAGCGATATTAGGTTTAGTTCTCGTCTTTACTTTATATCAAACACATTTTAAATATCCACCATTGGTAAGAAAAATAAGAAAATTAAAGAAAAAAGTTAGAAAAGGTAATAAAACAAAACCTATCCCAGTGAATAAAAGAGAGGAGATTATTAAAGATAATATCCAAGAGCACGCAAGAATTTTGGATTTAGAATTTACTCAATCTAAAAGAAAATCGGTTGATAAAATAGATTTAAAAGAGAAAGCTATTTGATTTCTTAAAAGAGAATAGTTAACAATGTTAAAAGAAATGTATTAACAAGATTATATAACAAAACAATCTCATCTTTCAGATAAACATTTTTATATACTAAATTTCTACTATTATCCTATAAAAACAGCCAAAAATTGAATTAACCTACCAAAATCTTGCTAATACAAAAGTGATATCTAAATAAGATTCTGGTTTTATAATTGCTACTCAAATAGTTGATATTGAGGTAAATAGATTTGGTTAATAAAAAATTGATAATAGGAGGGATAATAGGAGTTTTAGTTATCGCTTCACTCGTTTACATTTCTATTCTGTTTATTGCTCCTAAACCCTCAGCACCAGAATTATGGTTAGAGAATCCAACTTTAGATTCTCCAGTTGAACCAACTTGGTTCTGGAGAAATGGTACAGAAGGAGATAATTCGGATGTAGCTGCATCAACAACTCCAGGTCTAGTAAATTTAGCAGTACTAGGGGATGAACAAACAACAGAAATTTCAGCTCCGCTAAATGATGGCACTTGGGATAGATATAGAAATGAAAATTTCTTATTCCCTGATTATGCGAATATTACTACTGCGGGATGCTACGTTACACACGATTATAATGAAGCTATAAATCAAACTCACCAATATCACAGCGTTCATTGGAGAAAAAATGTAGATACTGGTAAGGATATGGCGGATTATAGAATTACTGAAGCTTCTCTTAATGTAATATTTAACGCTAGTGTTAGTGAAAATTTAGAAGTCTTAAATGAAGTTTCTCAATATACTGTTGGAGATTTTGTAAGGTTCTATGTTTTATTAGCAGATACAGGTTATGAAAATCCAATTAGAGTAGCTTACAATAGAACAATTTCATTAGGATTAGATATCGCCCACAGAACTATTAGTGATGCAATTTTAGAAACTGTGGGTGAACAAGATTTAATCACAGCATTAGAATCCGCCTTAGAAAAAGATCCTAATCATTCAAATTTTTCAATAACTATTGGTATAGATGTATACTGTGAAGATAACCGAGGTACTGATAGAGATACATTTAATGCATTAATAATCAAATCCTTAAATTTAACGTTTAGTTATGTGAAAATCATAAATCAATTTACTACGTTATCATGGAATCAATATAGTGAACAAATTATTTCAGATAATTATCAAATAATTGGAGGAAATTTCAACTTTAAATATATGATTGATAAGATTTGGACAACTTCAGCACCGCTCTCTGAAATTAGATTTTATATTAATGAAAAATTATATAGTGAAGAAACAATAAAATTAAGTACAATTAATACAACATTTAAAGAAGCTAAATCTGGTGGATTTGATGTTTTAAGTTTTCTAGAAAAAAACGTAAATATTTCCATTACTATCGAAATAAGTATAAAAGATTATTTTCAATTGGACGAACAGTACACAATTTCTATTGATGACGTTTATTTATATATAGAAATCAGGGAAATTGTAGGCGACTTTTCATTTCTCATTTATATTTTAATTGGATCTATTGCAGGACTTTCGATTACTTTTACTTTATATGAAAAACATTTTAAATATCCTCCAATGGTTAGAAAGGTTAGAAAATTAAAAAGAAAAATAAGGAAAAATAAAAAGATTTTAAAATTGATAGATACCCGTGACAGATCAACTCTATTGGGTGCTATTTACCAAAATAAGTTAAAATTTGCTGAAATTGAACCATCTATTCCTTCCTCAACTCAAATTATTGAAAGTGCTGAAAATGAAAACGAATTGGAGGAAAATTCTCTTAAGTAAATTCTAAAAGTATATTATAAAAAGGAGTGTTTAGAAAAAAAATGAAAATCCCAGTAATTAAAAAAATCCAGTGTTTAATTACTCTAGTTATACTTTTAGTATTAATTTTTAACTTTTTCCTTATGACCCAATTAAATTTTAAAACTATTGAAAATCAAAAAGAATTATTCCAAATTTCAACAAGTAATCCTAGTGAACAATGGTTAAGAAATATAAATTTTACCACTCAAGAAGCATGGTTTTATACTAAAGGAAATACAGGAGATAATTCTACTGTTAATGCTTTTATAAGTAATCAACAAGCAAATTATAGAATTATTGGAGATTCAAGAGAATTTTCTAATATTTCTGGAACCCCAAATTCCTCCACATCTATAGGATGGTACAAATCTCAGAATGAGAATCTTCAATATCCTGAGTTCGCCAAAATAAACGCTTCAGGATGTTATGTTTATCATTATTGGGATGAAGTTGAATTCTCTGGAGCAAATCAGACTAAAAATTATCCTGCTGTTCATTTTAGAAATAATATCACAATGGATGTGGATATGAGTGATTATATCATAACTTCTGCTTCTTTAGATGTTATTTTCAATGCTACTGTTGGTCCTAATATTGACACACCTAGAGATGATTATACAGGTAGCCAAGATGAAGATTTGTTTGCTATAGGAGATTTCGTCACCTTTTATGCTCTAATTTCAGATAAGGATTTTACAAAGCCTTATGTAGTGGGATATAATAAAACCAAATACTTAGGACAATACGGTAATGGTAACCCTTCAATTTTAAATATAACAGATAGTCTTCTAAATACAGTTAATGAACAAGATTTGATTAGAGCCTTAACAGCTGCTTTTGAGAAAGATCCTGAGCATTCAAATTTTATAATTACATTGGGAATTGATATTTTTAGTGAAGATAATGATAATAGTGGAGATCATGATGATTGGGAGGCATTAATTATTAAGGAATGTAATTTAACATTCTCATACGAAAGAAGAATTGAAAAATTTACGACAATTTCTTGGAATCAAGTTGGAAACTCAATCAGTGGAGCAAATATACAAATTATTGATGCATCCTTCAATTTTAAATGCAAAATTGATGAATTATGGCCTTCTACACTATCACCATTTTCAGAAATTAGATTATTGATAAATGATAATCCCTATAAGGAGACTTTACAATTAAGTTCTCTTACAACATCATTTCAAGCAGCTAAATCAGGAGGATATGATGTTACTTACTTAATATTAAAAGATACAAATATTTCAGTTTCAATTCAGCTTTTTATAGCTGATACTTTTGGTTTAGATAATAATCTTACTATCTCTATAGATGATGTGAGTTTTTATATCACGTACATCAGAATAACTGCTGGAATGGACTTTATGCCACTAATTATTGCATTATCTGCAGCAGTTGCAGTTTTAATTATTGGATTTACTCTATACCAAACTCATTTTAAGTATCCTCATACAGTAAGAAAAGTTAGGAAATTAAGAAAAAAAATCAAAAAAGGTAAAAAATTAAAATCTTTAATACTAAATACTCGTAAAGAATTAATCAATAATTATTTTCAAGATAATATACAAACCTTAAGTTTAGATGTAGAAAAAAAAATAGAATAATAATTAAAAACATAAATAAAATTAAAGAAGGTTGAATTATAAATGCCGCATGGATATATTATAACAGAATGGACAGAAGATGGATTAAAGGTTAAACTGAGTTATCCAGAAAGTCTTGAGATTGACTTAGATGATATGATGCGAATCTTTTATGCACATATAACAGGTGCAGGTGCCGCGGGTAATGTTTTAGTGCGATTAGAAAAAGCACGCTCAAATGTATCTAGTTATTTTACTGGTATGCAATCTGATATGCCCATTATGATAAATTTAATGTTAGAGTTAGGAGAAGATCCTGAAATGTTCGGAGAAGCGATATTAAAGGAAGTTAATGAAGATTTATTAAAGTATTTAAGGCAAATGAGCACTAACGTATCAGAAAGTTATGAAATTGTAAAAACAATAAAACTTTACTTAAGAAATACATTAATTCTCTTAGATAGATTAAAAAATTTATCAAAAGAACAAAGATTAGCGCAAATTTATACGAGTGAAAAAGCAAGGACAATATTAGAAGCTTTACAGGAAAGACCATTATCTAGACGTGAATTGCAGGGGATTATCGAAGAGAAACTTCAAAAAATAATTCCAAACATCGAATATGTATTGGATCCTTTTATTAAAACTGGTTTATTAATGCAGGATTGGGTTGAAGGTGATACTGATATAACACTTTTTCTTCTCAACGATTTTACTATTTTTAGATCCCCAGTATCTAAGTTAGTGGAAGATGCTAAGAAGAATTTGCCTACACCAGAAGTTGCATCAAAATATCTTGAAGCAGTCACTAAATTTTTCAATAATTACAACCCCACATTTGAAGACAATCTAAAAATTGCTCGAACATTAATGAATCCAGATAATTATGATTATATAACCTTATTTAGAGAGAGAGGTTATCCTATAAATAAAATTCCGAAAGGGCCAGGGGAAAGTTTAGACCAAATAGGGAGTTTCTTAAAGGATATGGAAGATGATCAAATTCTTATTGTCATTAAAGATAGTAAAGATACATTATGGGTCTTTTTATTAACTGATATAATTGTCCATACTTTTTATCCAGAATATTTAATTGAAAAGATTCGTAAAGATAGGATGGAAGGGAAATTGGACAAGAATGTAGCAATAAAACATCTAGAATTTCTTGAAGCTGCATATAAAAAATAACAAGTAGGTAGTGAGTAAATTGTCAGAAGGAGAGGATTCAGCAACAAAGCATGTATTGGAACTTATCGGATTAGCTCATGATGAGGTTAATACGTATTATAAGATTACAGGAAGGGGTCCTGTTATGGTGGGGGAAATTGCTCTTCTTGCTCAAGTTTCAGAAGATAGGGCGATTGAAATTGCTAATAATTTATTTCAAAAAGGTTTGGTTAAACAAATTCCTGGAAAGACACCTATTTATGAAGCTCTACCTCCATATGCGGCACTTGTAAGTCAAATCCATCAATTTAAAGAGGCGATTAAAACTTTCCAAACAATTGCACCTCAAAATATTCAAGAAAAGTTTACCTCCTTAGAACAACATTCAGCAAAACTTAAGAAATTAGATGATTACAAAAATTATCTCCAAGTAATGAAAACTAAACTACCTGCTGAAATTAAAACTCAATTTGAACGATTCGAGAGTGAACTTGATCAAGTAAAAAGATTTCAGGATGTAAGAAGATTTATACTTAATTTAAAAGAAATTGTCCCAGCAGACATAACCAGAGATTTTGAAGCAATGGAAGCTCGTTTAGATTCAGTAAAGTCAGAGATATCATCAAAATTTGAAAAGCAGTTCAGAATTGGAGCATTAAGCAGCATGGCAGAGAAAATTGTATCAAAAGTAATCTCCGAACAATTTGCTGAAATAACTAAAACGTTTAAAGATAAATTCGTACAAACAACACAGAACATGTTAGATCAAGTTATTAATCAGTTAGGAAGTATTACAGATACAGCTGGCGAAATAAGTACTGATTTAGGAACAGTATTTACAGATATACAAGGAGGAATGGTTAGTACTTTAGAAGATTTGGAAAAAAGAGTATCAGGAGTTTATGACGATGTTCTTTCTGGAATCTCAGAACTTAAAGAGTTATTCCGAACTGAAATCTTTGAATCAATACAAGATGATATAATTAACAATATTATTAATCAATTGGAAAGTGCTGAGCTTACAATGAATGAATTTTGGGAGCGTTCTAAAGAAGCCTCATTGTTAAGCTTCAAAGATGTGTGGTTTGTGCGAAGTATTGAAGGGATTATGGCACAAATCAACGAATCATTATCAAGAGTGAAAATGCGAGTGCATATTGTAGCTCCAAAATTAGCCGATATTGATTTAATTGCATTAACAAGACTAAAAACACATATCAATATTAGAATATCTACAAATTTCGATTTAAATGACCCTGAGGACCAATCAAGATTTAAACAAGTAGAAGGTTATCCAAACATGTCAATAAGGCATTATGCTAGAGAGAATTTATGGTCGATCAACAAAGATTTCGAAGAAGTAGTAGTATGTGTTGTATCGAAAAAAGAAGATGGAGAATTCGAAATTGCTGGAATGGGATCAGTATTAGAGGAACATGTAAAATTATTTGCTGCTGTTTTAGAAGATGTTTGGATTCAGAGTAAAAAATATGACCAAGTAGAAATTACTCAAGCAATAAAAGATACACCTAGTATTAGTGCGCCAAAACCACGCTTTCAGCAACCTACCGCCCCAACAGAGCCTATATTCCCTAAGGAAGTACATCCTAAGACTTTTGAAACACCAAAAATTCCTCTCGAAGAACCAATTAAACCTCCGGAACCCATTAAGCCGCCAGAAGCTGTTGAACCTCAATTACCAAAAACGGGGATTTCTTCAGATGCGTATCTTTCAACACAATTTAATAATGTATTAGGAAAAATAGATACATTACCTGGTGACCAAATTGCTTCACTTTTAGAGACATTACAGGATGATATTCTTGAGAGAAAGGGTTTTAGTGCAATTTTGAGACAAATGAGAATGAGTATTAACCCTCTAAAAAGTACCAAGAATCTACTAAATAACGTTGAAAAAGAGGAGCTAAGAAATAAAATTAGTTTTTGGAGAAGTAAGCTAAAAATCTGAGCTAGTTATATACTTTTTTTTCTCTTAGTTAGTGAAAAATAAGATAATCTAGATAATTTTCACAATATCCTCAATTTTAGACTATATTTTTAAAAAATAATTCTCTTAGAATAATTAAAGCTATTTTACCTACATAAAACATTTTAGAGAATGAAAAATGAGTGATAATGATAAATATTCAATTGATCTCGAAATAAGATATAAACCTTTAGAGATCATTGATGTTCCCAAATTAATAAAGGAATGTACTAAAAAGTGGCAGAATATATCCCTCTGTAAGATTAATGATTCTGTCGTAAGATTAGCGGTTATTGAAGGAAAGTTTCATTGGCATAAACATGAAAAAGAAGACGAATTCTTTTATGTTATTGAAGGAAAACTTTTAATTGATTTAGAAGATAAGTTAATTGAATTGAAACCAAAACAAGGATTTACTGTGCCAAAAGGTGTAATGCATCGAACAAGAGCTCCTTCTCGTACTTCAGTTTTAGTAATAGAAAAAAGCTCTATAAAACCTACTGGAGATTAAATAAATTTTTTTAAAAAACTTAAGAGTCTTACCCCTTAAATAAGATTATAAACTTTTATATTTCAAATCTAATTTTTAGATTTTTCTTAGCGAAAGATTTTTAATTTTCAAAAATAATTTAGAACATTAATATATTAGAGGTGAATTTATGCCAAATAAAATGAATCATTTTGAGATTAATGCCGATGACCCTCTTAGGGCAAAAGGATTTTATGAGAATGTCTTCAAGTGGAAAATTGAAAGATGGGAAGGTCCTTTCGATTATTGGATCATTACTGCTGGTGACGAGGATGAACCAGGGATTAATGGAGGGCTACAAAAAAGAGAGAATAAAGAAGACACCATTTCAAACTATATTGGTGTTGAATCTGTAGATGATACTATAAAAAAAGTAAAAGCAAATGGGGGAAAAATTGTCAAACCTAAAGCCCCTATTCCTGGCGTGGGATATTATGCTGTTTTCAAAGATACAGAAGGAAATAAACTTGGTATTATGGAAGAAGATGAAGATGCAAAATAAAATCTAATTTTTTTTTTATTTTGATTGTTTATATCCAATCAAAAACACATAAATTGTTTGATTATGAAATTAAAGAGAACCTTGAAATGCTCCAAATAGTTAAAGAGACGTTAGAGTAAATTAGAACGAGTAAAGTAAAGAAGGATTGTACCAGAGGATGAAAACAACTACTAGAACTATTAGTAATATAAAACTAAGAAGAGCATGTCGTTTGGCATTATATTGTTTTTCTACTTGTTTTGACTGTAGACCTTCTCGTAATTTCAAATTTGGATCGGGATTTGGTGGTAAACCATAAGATCCTGCCCTAGCTCTATATTGAGCATCACCATAAAACTTAGAGGATGAAAATATACGAGAGTTCCAAGTAAGAATGATAATATAACAAATCTCAGGAATTAGGAAAATACTAATTAGTGGAACAAGGATTACAGACGGAATTAAGAAGAGGAAATTGCTTATAAGAAGGGCAATCCCATAACTAATATAAAAAGGATTTTTTGTGATAGACCTAAATATTATTGAAAAGAGCAAAATGCTAGTAATTGCAATTTCAATTATTTCTAAAACTAAATTATTCCTTATAATAATTAATGGGAAAATAATTATTATGGAATGGCAGAAAGCAAAAACTATATCAATATAATTCATTATTCCCTTCTTAAATTTCCTCTCTTGGATACTATTCATTATGATTTTACCCTAAAACAATTTAATATTGTCATTATTCTTAAAAACTTTAAATATATAAATATTCGTTTAGTTCATAACAGCAGGAATTAATTTAGAAACTATGGAATAAGATAGAATTTAAAAAAAAATAGATTTTTTCTGAAATTCAATTTTACTTATAACTTAAAATGTTCAAGTGGACTTTCTACTTAAGATCTCTTTAGCCGGGAGTGCGATAGCAACTATTAGAAGTATGGCACCCACAGCAAAAGTGATCATGCTGATTCCAATGTATCCGATAACAATTTTATAACCTATAAAAGTTCCCCATGCGGTACCTCCAGCTACCAAAAGTGCATACCAAGCCCACTTTTCTCCTTTACGATAAGCTTGTTGGTTTATTACAAGTATCAAAAGCCCTATTATGAGCAACATTATTCCAATCAATTTTTTAGTAATTATATACATCTCAGCAAATCGAGTAGTACTTACGTTCTCTAAATAAGATTGAAAAGTTATACCTGTGTAATAAGCAAAATCACTAACAAACATTATTTCTGTTAAGAAGATCCAAAGAAATGATATTACGGTGGTATATATGCCTAAAAAAAGCATTACCCATGAGCCCATCTCAATTTTTGATTTTTGCATTTTAATCACATTTTTAGTTATATTAGTTTAAATGGAATTAAAATAGTTCAATTTATAAAATTCATTACAATTTTATACTTTAAAAATGTTTATTAAAAATTTTTAGAGTGCAATAATAATTATAAATCATTTACATTCTCAAAATTAAAAAAGAATAAAAAGTTAAATTGGAAGATTATTTATTACTTAATCTTTACCTCGAATCAATTTAACTAGAAAAATTGTAAGGAAAATGGCTCCGACTGTAACGCAAATAATCGGAATCACTTCAGTAATGATCCCTATAATTAACCCTTCTGGTGTACTAATAGCATTTATAAAATCCTGCCAACTTAAAATATTTGGAAAGTCCCATCCTAATAACGGAGGTAATACAAACATTGTTACTATAAAAATAATGACTAAAATTATCCCGATAATAAAAGCTGTCCACTTTTTCATAAATATATCAACTCAATATTTTAATATTTTTTAAATTGAAAATACTTACGTTAATTTTATTAATAAGTATTTTAATTTATACAAACATCAATTTACACTAGGCTAATTAGGTTTTCATAGTGTAATTATAAATATATTTTTTCTCTAGATCCTCAATTTAAAATTAAAGAATGGAAATAACAGGAGTTTTACATTATTTGGAATAAGCCATTAATTTCGATATTTAGGAGATTAAATAGAATAATAAAATTGCTTCCCTTGGTAAAATCGTCTGTAACTTTATTTTCGACCCAGATTTTCCCATTATAGCACTCAATAATTTTTTTTACTAATGATAATCCTATTCCTAAACTTCTAATTGAATCATCTCTATTTTCAAAACCTCGTTTGAAAACCTTTTTTTTTAATTGATCTGGAATTCCTCTCCCATTATCGATAAATTCTATTTTAAGTAATTCCTTACTGCCTTTTTGTTCTTTTGATATCCTGATAAATATCTCTATTATTGAATTATCATTATGTCGTACTGCATTTATTAAAATATTCTCAAATAAATTAATTAGGAGATTATTTGCTTTGACATAGAATTTTTTATTTGGAGTATCAATTTGGATATTAATTGTTTTTTCTTGGCAACACT
>JBHLNL010000083.1:0-13617 GCA_048941605.1 Promethearchaeota archaeon
TTAGTTGGTTAGATACGCGTGCAGCACCAATAACCAGCAAATTTTCAAAGGGAATAATAAAAATATCTGGATATGGGTTAAGAACTATCCTTATGTTTCTCAAAATCACAGGTGGAGCCCCAGGCCTCAACGGGAAAGATCCAATTTCTCACATTTTATGGATTAAAGAAAATCAACCAGAAATCTATAAAAAAACACACAAATTTTTGAACGTGAAAGATTATATTATTTATAGGTGCACCAAAAATGCTGTAACCTCGAGGGATTTAGGAAATACATCTTGGATGATGGATAGTAATCCAGGTAAATTTGAATGGTCTGATAAAATCTTAAATAAATTTAAAATTGATGAGGAAAAGCTACCACAAATAAAAAAATCTACTGAAATCGCAGGTGAACTAACAATTGAAGCCTCTGAAGAATTAAACTTGAAAAAGGGAATTCCAATTTTTGTAGGTTCTGGTGATATAACTTCTGCTGCATTAGGTTCTGGTGGAATTTTAGATAATCAACTGATCATATGTTTAGGAACATCAGATTGGGTAGCAGCTCATACATCTAAAAGAGTAAAAGACCTCTCTCACTACACCGGTTGCATAAGTTCTTCTCAAGAAAATTATTTATGTATTTCAAAGCAAGAAACAGGTGCTACATGCCTCGACTGGATTCTACAACAAGCATATAGAACTGAATTGGAAAAATTTAAAGGGAACTCAGATGAATTGTACTTATATTTAGATTCGCTTATGGACAAAACTGAAGTTGGTTCTAAAAACCTCATTTATACTCCATGGATGTTTGGGGAAAGAAGTCCTATTAATGATCCAAATGTTAGAGGAGGATTCTATAATCTAAGTCTTGAACATACGAGAGATGATCTTTTAAGGTCAGTCTATGAAGGAGTTGCTTATAATATTAAATGGGCTTTGATTTTTGTAGAAAAATTAGTAGGTAAGTCCAATGAGATTAATTGCATTGGAGGTGGAGTAAAATCAGATGTTTGGTGCCAAATTTTAGCAGATATACTTGAACGAAAGATTGTTCAAATGGAGAATCCTGAATTAGCTGCTGCTAAAGGTTCAGCAATCATATCAATGGTAGGATTAGGAATTTTGAAACATTTTTCAGATGCAATTCCATTGATTAAAGTAAAAAAAGTGTTTATCCCCAATAAAGATAATAGGGACATCTATCAAAAACTATTCAATGAATATGTAAATATCTATAAAAGAAATAAAACAATGTTTAGGAACTTAAATCTCTAAAATAGGATTTAAACATTGATAAATCATCTTTAATATCTTTTATTTTTTTAATTATTTTATCTTGTTTAATTATTGTTGTAATAGATTCATGCACAATTTCTAAATCTTTAAATGCCATAGGATTTTCATAAGATTGGCTTTCAAAATTTCCTTGCGAAGGCTTCAATTTTGGCATAGAATCGATATTTCTCAAATTCCAATCATTTTTTTCTTTAAAATCTTCTGTTAAAGCTTTTAAATTAAATTCATTCCATCTTTGAATAACCCATGGAGCATATTCATTTAACTTGTCAAAATCAAATTCAAGATCACTCCTCCATTCATATTGATGCTCCCAATTCCCAACTGCTAGATAATTATCAATACCAGATTGTTCATAATGGAAATATTTCCAAGGAGCTTGAGCTACATTTTCATCTCGAAAAGATCTCCCCTCAGCATATTGAAAGAAATATCCTAAATTTTCCTTTATCTGATAATCAGTTTGGCTTAACTTTAAATAAACCTCAATTTGAGTAATATCTATTTTGCTTTTTAATACTTGTTCTTGATATAGTTTCAATATTAGATTTATAGCTTCATTCGGATGACACTTTCCTGTAAATATAGGATAATATGTAAAACAATAAACTGTAGAGTTATTTTCAGATTTGCATTGATAAATTTCAACCCAACATTCTATTGGTTTAATGTATACGTTAGACCTTATAACATTGATGATTAATAAAATATCAGCAATTACACAAATGATTATAGTGATTATAAACATAACTAAATAAAAAAAAATAAAGGCAAGGAAATATGTGAGGGCAATGTAAATAAGTAAAAAGCCAGCAATGAAAAAAAAGGCAATTAAAGAGTTATAAGCTTCATGTTCTTTATCTCTTTTTGAATATAATATAGTTGGAGCATTATTAATAACGATTTCTTTCCCATATTCATTTAAAAATTGTTGAAAATCTATCTTAATCCACTCAGAATCAGACATATTCAAACAGAAAATAAGTTTTTTTATAATAATTTGATTTTATTTCATTAAAAAATTACTATATTAAGATTAAGATAGATTTTGTCTATAAATTTAATTATAAAAATAAATAATTTAACTCCCTTTTGAAATTTTTATTTGGTATATTATATTATAAATCTTGAAGAGTTTATGGTAGATTTTGAAGATTTTTTGAGCTTTTTAAGATCTCAAGATTATTATAAAGACCAAATTGTACATATTGAAACCATTCCTGAAACTAAAGCTCAATTTGATGAATTAAATAAACCTTTAAAAAAAAGACTCCAAAACTGGTTAGATTATAATAATATCCGGTTATGGAGGCATCAAGTTGAAGCAATCAATAATATCCTAGAAGGTAAAAATACAGTAATTGTTACTTCCACCGCTTCTGGTAAATCTCTTTGTTACAATTTACCTGTTCTAGAATCAATATTAAGAGAACCTACAACTACTGCTCTTTACTTATTTCCAACTAAGGCATTAGCTCGTGATCAATTTACTGTTTTAATAAATCTACTTCAAGAGACCAATATTAAGGAAAACAGATTAGGTGTTTATGATGGAGATGTAGAATCAGACGAAAAAAAGCAGATTTTATCTAACGCAAATATTATAATTACCAATCCTTATGGATTACACTATTATTTACCATGGTTCAAGCAAAAGTGGATTCGAATCTGTAAAAATCTAAAATATATTGTCTTAGATGAAATACATATTTATAGAGGAATTTTTGGTTCTAATTTTGCCCTTCTAATAAGAAGATTAAAAAGAATGCTTGAAAAATATAATGTAGAACCTATATGGATATTATCTAGCGCTACCATTCATAATCCTAAAGAATTCGCCGAAAAACTCGTTGGTGAACAGTTTTTTTTGGTTGATAAGGATTATTCTCCTTCAGGTGCTAAAAAAGTGATACTATGGGATCTACCATATGATAATATTTCAAATAGATATCGTTCAGCTCATCAAGAAACAAAAAATTTATTTGTTAGCCATTTGAGAAAAGGAATTCAAACACTAACATTTACTCTTTCTAGAAAAATGGCAGAACTCCAAGCTATTTGGACAAGAAATTCATTACCCTCTCTAAAAAATAAAATCTATAGTTATCGTGCTGGAATCAGCAAAAATAAAAGAAGACAAATTGAACAAAGTTTCAAAAACAAGGACATTTTAGGGATTAGCTCTACAAATGCACTTGAATTAGGAATCGATATTGGTTCTTTAGATGCCACTATAAGTTCTGGATTTCCAAGCACAATTTCAAGCTTTAGACAGCAAATTGGTCGTTCTGGGAGAGGAACAGATCTCTCAATTTCAACTCTTATCCCAATGCAGAATCCATTAGACCTATTCTATATTCACAATCCAGATAAATTATTTGGAGATATTCAAGAAGAAGTTCTTATAACGTTAAATAATAAATACATACTAAAAAATCATATTTGTTGTGCAAGTAAAGAAAGCCCTCTAAGAGCAGAGGAATATAACAGATTTGGTGTTATAGATAAAAATCTATTTCAAAAATGTTTAGAAGAATTAGCTTCAGAATCTTTATTAATGAAAAGAGGAAATCGCTACTATTGGAATAGTGATTTTTTTCCTAATAAAAAATATGGATTAAATGATCTATCAAATCGAAGTTATAAGGTTCTACTAAGAACCGATTTAGGTGAAGAACTTTTGACTATTGAAGATGAAAGTTTTGTTTTTCGTGATCTTCACGAAGGTGCTGTCTATTTGTATGAAGCAGAGACTTATTTGGTAGAAGAACTCGATTTAACTAAAAGATTAATTTATTTAAAAAGAGCTAATGTTGATTTTTACACTCAATCTCTAAAACATACAGATATAACACCTCTGGAAGTAATCTCAGAAAGTAAACTTGCCTTAAATAACGATATTGAGGCTTATTTTGGAAATGTGAAAGTAGAGCATGAATATTACTCCTATAAAGCTATTGATACAGTAACTCAAGAAATCAGATCAAGACATCCATTAGTAGATATTCCTATAATAGAGTTTGATAGTCAGGCATTCTGGTTGTTAATTCCGTTTGAATACCAAAAACAATTAGAATCAGAAGGTTATGATCTCGGGGGAAGCATTCATGCTATAGAGCACGCTATGATTGCTGTCGCCCCAGTTCTAGCTCAAATTTCACGCTGGGATTTGGGTGGAGTTTCAATTGACTTTGATCCTTTTAAGCAACAACCGATTATTTATATTTATGATGCATTTAGAGGAGGAATAGGAATATCAGAAACTCTCTATAATAATTTGAATGATTTATTAGACATATCATGTACATTAATTAAGTCCTGCAGTTGTAAAAGCTCTGATGGCTGCCCTGTATGCGTAATGAGTCCCAAATGTGGTAATAATAATGATCCTCTAGATAAGGAAGGAGCGTTGTTTCTATTAAAAAAAATATTAGGATTAACATAACAAAGCGGACTAATATTATGAAAAATTTTGTTAATCCTTTTTCTTTTCTTTTTTTGGAACAATACCAAACGAAGGAGAACGTTTCGAACCTTTAACTGGCAATACGCAAGTAGCATCATCTTTATGTGAGCCTCTAGATGCAACCATTGCTGATTTCTGAATAAACCACATCTCTAATCGCCAATCTTTGATTTTATTTTTCTTTTTTTTTGACCACGAACCAGGCATATTTAGCTTGAATTTGATTTCTTTCTTTTCACCAGCTTTGATTTTGTCACCTTTTATAATATCTTCAGTTTTTAAAGTATTTTTACGATCTTCATATTTTTTAGTCTCTTCTCCTGTTTCAGGATCTTTATATATCATTTTTTCTAGATATAATTCATTTATCTTAATAAGAGCCTTTTTCAGTTTCTTTTCTTTTTTACCACGGTTTTCAATTAAAAATATTCCTTCAATTTCATCGTTAGGTTCGAGAGTTTCGGGAGCTTTTTCTATTTTATAACCACAATAAATGTCTGTACCAACCATATACTCAACCTTTTTATGATTTTTTATAAGATAATAAATTTGATATTTTTAATTATTTGTATTTTATAACAATGGAGATATTATTATAATGAATCAAAAACGTAAAACTGTAAGTAGTTATTGTATATTTGAATTTATTGTAAAATTTTTAAGGACTAAAGTTATATTTATACTTAACACCAGATAAAAACCTATAAAATTAAGTAAAATTTTCATAATTATCGGGTATTTGGGTTGGCATATACTTCCACATTTAAGATAGTAATCTTTGGAGATTCTCAGACAGGTAAGACTACGTTAACTCAGAGATTTCTTACCAATTTATTTAAGGAAGATATAACTATGACGCTTGGTGTAGATTTTCACTTGAAAGCTCTTGAATTAGACGAAGAAACAGTAAAGCTTCAGATATGGGATTTTGCGGGTGAAGAACGATTTCGATTTCTATTTCCTTCATATATCCGAGGGGCTAACGGGGCAGTATTTATGTATGATATTACCAATTATGGTTCTCTTGCTCACGTTGATGAATGGTTTGAAATTGTTGATAAGGAAATCAATTACAAATTACCTATTATTTTTGTTGGTGGAAAAACAGATTTAATACATTTGAAGGAAGTTTCAACTAAAAAAGCAATGGATTTGGCAATAATTAAAGGAGCTGATGGATTTATTGAGTGTAGTTCAAAAACTGGAGAAAATGTTCATAAAATTTTCAATCTATTAACAAAATTAATTCTTAAAAATAGAGATTCTATATAAGCTAGTTATTTATATCCTCTTTATTTTAATCTTAATCTAAAAATTTTTTTAATACATAAGATTCCTTTAATAATTATGACATCGCAAACAAATCTCAAATGGGATGATCTTATTTCTCCTACAATGAGTCCAGAGGAATATTTAGAAGCATTTGGACAGAAAGTTAAAAAAGTTTATGATAATTATCAACCAAAATTAGAAATCGTTGATGAAATAAAAAATTTACTTGAGAGTAAGAAAGAAAAATTAAGAATAGCTGTTTTAGGTGCCGATTGGTGTCCTGACTGTTCAAGAAATGTGCCCAGTATGATAAAAATAGCAAAAAAAATCAATACAGAAGATTTTGAATTAAAGATTTTGTATGGTATCATGAAAAATGCTTTTCATAAACCAGGAGAAACAATCTGGCATGAAAAACGATCACCACCGGAAGCGACTGATCCAAAATTTGCTTTAAAAGCTATACCAACTTTCTATTTCTTTAATAAATCTGGTGAATATTTAGGGTTAATTGTAGAGAATCCAGAATATCAATCGACTTTAGAAGAGGATATCTTAAAAATATTAAAAAAAAGGATGTAATTGGAATCAATCATCAGTTTCCTTCTTCTTTTTGTTTATTTTTGAAATTTATCAATATTTAAATTTTTAATAAGTTATAATAATTTTATGTCGAAATTAAAAGTTAAAAAAGTAATAATTTTCAAACATGGTGTTTCTTATAATATACTTGAAGGATTCTTAAAAGGTTCTGGAACTTTTGAGCTTGAATTTAAAATTGATGAAATGAATGATGTACTAAAATCATTATTTGTATTAGATACTAGTGCAAAGGGGTATATCTCATCCATATCTTATGATGCCGCATTAGAAACTAGCCAATTACTAAAATCTATAATGCTAAATATTCCAGATCATGATTCACTTTCTTCTCTTGTAATGCAAATTAAAGGTGCTGGTGTAAATTTAACTGTTGGTGGAGGAAAAAAAATATCCGGAAAAATTATAGGAATTGAATTTGTTGAGAAATTAATTAAAGAAGAAAAGCTTACAGAGAAACAATTGATTCTTTTACAAGAAGATGGTTCAATTTCAAAGTACAACTTCTCAGAAATTCGATCCTTTGAAATTTTAAATGAAGAAATTAAAAAAGATTTAGAATTTTTCTTAGATACAGTAATTGCAGGAAAAAAGAAAGATGCCAAGAAGATAATTATTAACTGTGAATCCGGTGGAGATGAAGAAATTGAAAGAAACATTTTTGTTTCTTATATCCGTGAGAGTCCAATCTGGAAAACTTCATACCGATTAATAATGAGTAAACAACAAGCACAAGAGCAGAAATGCCTATTATCTGGTTGGAGTTTAATTGAAAATACAACTAACCAAGATTGGGAAGATATTGAATTATCTCTTGTTGCGGGGCTTCCAGTTAGTTTCATTTACTCATTTTATAGGCCAATATTTATACAACGCCCAATTATTCAACCCCCTAAAGTATTAAGTGCTAGACCGACTGAGATAGAAGAAGGTTTGGAAATGGAAAAATTTGAAGACTATGCAATGGCAGAAATGGAAGCAAAACCTATGGCAATGAAAAAAAGAGCTAAAGCATCTATAGCTGGAGCCAGACCCCCTCCAGCACCAGCTGGTGGAATGGGTTATATGCAAAGCGTTATGTCAGATACAGAGATATATGATAAAGTAAAATCTCAAGTTAAAACTCAAACTAAAGATTTAGGAGAATTATTTGAATATAATATATCAAATCCAGTGACGATTAAGAGAAAACAATCTGCATTAGTTCCAATTCTTACAGAATCAATAAAAGCGAAAAAAATTCTACTCTATAATAAGAATGAACATGATAAAAATCCTAACGCATGCCTAGAAATTACTAACAATACTAATTTAACACTTGAAAGAGGGCCTGCTACAATAATTTATGATGATAATCTTGCTGGTGAAGCAATTATTCCATTCTTAAATAAAGAAGATACAAGATTATTAAACTATGCTATAGAACAAGCTGTAATTGTTTCCCATGAAGAAGAATCTGAGAATTTGAGGGTGCATAGAGTCACTTTTGGGAGTGGTTATTCTTATGAATATTATTACACTAATTTAATGACTACTTATAAAATTAAGAATAAAACTGATGAAGAAAAAGAGCTTTATCTTGATCATCCTAAGACATATGAATATAAAATTATAGACAAACCAATTGAGCCAGAGGAAACTCCTAATTATTGGCGCTTCAAATTAACATTGAAACCGAAGGATGCAGTGGTTTTTAAATTAAAAGAACAAAAAGAAAATTACTCAAGCAATTATCTATGGAATTATAGTAAGGACGATCTTCTTAAAAGGGTTGGGTTCTATGTTAAGAAAAAATTCATCAACCCTGAACTAGAAACTAAGTTAAAAGAAATCGCTGAATTAATTCAAACATTAAATGATTTAAGATCTAAAGAAGATAAACTAAATGAAGAAAGAGATTTAATGACTGAAGAACAAGTAAGGCTTAGAGAAAATATTTCAGTTTTAGGGGAAGATAGTCAGTCTATTTCATTAAAAGAAAGATATATAAAGAAATTGAATACTCAGGAGAATAGATTTGAAGAAATCACTAGAGAATTAAAAACATTAGATAAAAAAATTAATGAGCTAAACACTGATATTGAAAACAAAATGAACTTACTTTCAACTCCTTAATTCTAAAAATTTTTTTAAATTTTAATCCAAAATTCACATCCTTATTTTAAACATGTTAGTAAAAACCGCATCTATAGGTTTTAGAAGTTTAATGTATCGTAGTGGATGGCTTTATAATGCTATAACTCGCAGATTGTATGATCAAGATAAGAAATTTTTCACCATTGCTACTCTTATAGGTAAAGGTCCCAAGAGAGTTTTAGATCTGCCTTGTGGTACTGGTTATTTAATGCGTTTTTTACACCCAGCAATAGAATATGAAGGTATAGATCTTAACCATCGATTTCTTAAGCGAATTAGAAGAAAAGAATTGAAAAAACGAAATATAAAACTAAAAAAAATAATCTTACAACAAAAGAACATTTTTGATTTTCAAGATTATCAAGGGAAAAAAAAAGATATAATTGTTCTATGTGATGTTCTACATCATATTTATCCTAGACATGTTGAGTTAATTAATATTGCCAAAAAAATCTCTCAAAAAGTTATTGTATGTGAGCCTTATGTCATAAAACCAAGAGAAATCTCCGCTCGTGATAAATTACTTAAGATTGTGATATTTTTTGGTAAATATTTGCCGAAACCTTTATTCAAAATTGTTGATTTTCTATTTTTAGATAATGATGGAATTAATACTTATTATATGAGATCAAAATGGAATCTCAATAAAAAAAGCCTTGAAGAGTTTTATAAAAATATGGGATTTAATAATATACATAGAATTTTAGATGAATATATAGCTATTTGGGAATCATCAGAAAATTGAAAGAGTGAGATCTAAAAATGTTATACGTCACATTGTCTCTTTGGGACACGGGGGGTCAAGAGAGATTTGACTTTTTTAAAACCGATTTTTTCAAAGGTGTCGCTGTACTTGGTTTGGTTTTTGATTTAAGTCGTCCTGATACTTTTGATGAAATCGATGAGTATTTCAAAGAAATTCGAGCTCAATCAGGGAATATTCCAATTTTTTTAGTCGGTAATAAAAACGACTTAAAAAAAGATGTTGGAGAAACAATTCCTAAAGAAAAAATTATGCAAAAATTAAATCGATATTATTTATTTGAATATATCAAAACTTCAGCACTAGAGAATGAAAATATAGAAAAACTATTTTACAGATTTGCTGTCGCAGCATTAATGGATTTAAAACCTAGACTTGGTGAAATTATCGATTCAAATCATTTCAGATTCAAGATTCTATTAGCTGGCGCTGCAGCAGTTGGAAAATCCTCGCTTATAAGAACCTTTGCTAAAAAGGAATTTGAAGAAGACTACAAATTGACGGTAGGTTTAGATTTGATGACACAGAATCTTGAAATTCTAGAGGATGATATCCCTGATGAGACACAAGAATTAATTAAAAAATCAGTTAAAGGTTATAAAAAAATACTTAAAAAATATAGGAAAGGAGAAGAAGTTTCTGAAATTTTAGAAACGTTAAAGGAAATACAAAAACAAAGATAATGTATTTAAAAATTTTCTAATTTAACAAATCAATATTATACAAAATGAGTCTGGCTTGCAATCATATCTGCTTTATGTATTAAAGTAGCAAGTTCATTCATATCTATTGGAAAGTATTTACTCCATTGACCATGGTGGAATATTATTGCCTGATATATCTCATCATCAAAAAATAAAATATGCTTTTTTCTTTTGAGAATTGCAATAGCTTCTTCAACATGATAATGTCTTCCTTCATAATTAAATTTTCTTACAATTTCTTCATGTACAATATCTAATTCTTCACGATCTACAGCAATTTTAGATGCTGCATTCTCTTTCTTAAAGGAATAGTATGATATTTTACCAAAATCATGATACATAGCAGTTAAAACTGTCTTTTTAACGTCAACATTATACTCCATAGATTTAGATAACTTGTAGGCATAATTGGTCACTAATAAAATATGATCAAACAACCCTCCTTCATAACCACCATGATATCCTCTCATTGCTGCAGGTAATTTTTTAGCTTCCATCAAAATTTCCTTTAGACATTTTTTCGCAGCATCTTCTAATCCAGAAACTTCAAAAAAGTAATCAAATCCTTTATATTTGAAGTCTAATTGATTTTTAAGTTCAGTGTTCACAAAATGGTTGAAATCAAACAGATCAACCTTTTTCTCTTGGTTTTCTATATCTATTTTAGATTTTAATTCTTTTAAGAGATTTAATGCAAAATGGTAATCTCGATTTCTTAAAACATAAAAAAATTTTAAAATATGTTTACAAAATTTATTATTTAGTTTTTTACGAGCCAGATAATCAGGGCAATCATGATAAATAATCTCATATATATTTTTCTGTAAAACATTAATATTTAATTTATAAGGGATTAATTTATTTCCTTGAATTTCTGCCTCAAAAAGCCCATTCTCTTTATCTATTCTAATTATTCTTACACAATCATCTGAAATTGAATTTACTCTATTTAATGTATTTTTATTAGTGAGGCTTTCGATGATTTCTTCAAAATTGTTTTGATCAACCATTATTTCTATTTATATTATTTGGAACTATTTAAAACATTAGTCACTTATTAATTTAAGTTTTTAAAGAGAAAAAGAAATAAATATTCATATCTTAATTATCTTAAAAAATTAAGGTGTAAAATTTGAGTATTGAAGAATTACAAGATGAAGTCGATAAGTTATTAGAGGAAATGGACGAACTTCAAGAAGTGTGTGACACTTTACCTCAATGTGATGAGGATGATGGCTGTGCTACTTGCGAAACTAATAAAAAAATTGAAGCCCTTGAAGAAAAAATTGAAGAACTTGAAAATAAAATTGAGGGATTGATGGGCGAAGAGGAAGAGGATTAAAATCTTCCTATATTCAATTTTAAATCTACTATTTTGTTTTATTCTATTAATTTCTTTTACTTTTTTAATCAATACTTATAAATTCTTAAATTGGTATCTTAAATTTCTTGACATAATAAATTGTTGTATTTGTCTGCTTCCCCCTATTATTTCTTGAATTCTTGATATGTTTAAATGATCCTGCATGAGAGTATTATCGCATAACCCCGCACCACCCATTAAGTTTGCAGCTTCATAGCACACTTTTTTAGAAAGTAAAGCACAATTATATTTATATTGACTTCCTAAGGCTACAAATGCACGTGATATATTTTCAGGCAACTTACCTCCATACTTCTCCATTTTGGCATCATAAATTTCACAGAACTTCAAAACTCCATGAGTTAATGATGTAGTTTTAGCCATCAAGTCTGTCAATGTAAATCCTACTCCTTGAAATAATAAAATTTCTTTATCGAATTGTTTTCTCATATTTGCATAAATAATTGCGTGAGATAATGCTCCCCAGCATTCACTTACTCCTCTCACTGCTATCGAAATCCTTTCAGGGACCAACCCTTCAAAAAGATGTTCTCGTCCTTTCCCAATTCCGCCCAATACGTATTCTTTCGGAACTCTCAAATTTTCTAATTTTTCCTTACCAAGGTATAATTTAGGTACCCAAGATATCCCCACACGTTCACAATTCCAACCCTCCCATGAAGTATCAATAAGAAACTGTCCCATTAAATTTCCATTGTTTTGTTCAGCAGTGGCATATGCAACTGCCCACTTTGACTTTGGGGCGTTTGTATTGAAGATTTTAGTTCCGTTTAAAATGAAGCTACCATCTCCTTGTTCTTCACATGTTGTTAGCATATGTACAGCATCAGAGCCCCTTTCCGGTTCTGTAATCAATAAACATCCAGAGGTTTTTCCAGTAACAAGTTCTTTTAATGCTTCGAGTCTTACAGGAACATTTTCATGATGTTCATATATTGGATTAATACAAATTACTGTTGCTCCACTACCCATGGTAAATTGAGGATCGAAAGAATCAAGTGCTAATATTCTCATAAAATCCATCGTCATTCCGTATTCTTTATAATTCAGATCAATACATTCATATGCGTGTTGACGAGTAATATAACCTTGTTTTCCAAAAGTGGGATACCAATCATAGATATCCTCGTCGGGTCCATGTGTGATTTTATTTTCTCTTTCAAAATTCAAGCAAAAATCTTGCACTTCCTTAAGAAAATTAAATTGCTTTTCATTCAGAATAAGAGATAGATTTTCATTAAGAAAATTATACCTATTACTAAGATTTAATTTTTCTAAAATCTCATCATTTATAACTTGAGTTTCAAATCTTTTGTCCATTTTTATATTCTTCCATTATTTTAATTGTATTTTCATAATATTCCATTTTAATATTACTTTATGCAATTTCTTGAAAATAAAATTATTTAAGGAATTTGAACGAACCTTATTATGGAATATTAAGTTATTTTAAAATGTAATTCCATTAGAAAAATTCAAACTAAAATAATTAGATTAAGAGATGAATAAAATGTCTGAAAAGAGAAAATTTGAGACACAAGTAATAAATGATGAAATTCTTGAGAAATTAAGCCTAAAAAATCGATATGCTTTCGTCAACAATAATTTAACTCCATTACTATCTCAAGAGGAATTCAATTTTTTTAAAAAAGTCCAGCGGTTTTGTTTAAGATTTGAAAAGAAGAATGAAATTGTTCATGCTGCGGATGATGATCTTTATAGCTGGATTCCCGCATTCGGAGCGGAGGGATATATAACTCGGCAACATGCGTTTGAAATGATTGATTTAGATTACCCTGAGTGGGGATTAGCAGTAGATATGCTTCGTACAATTGCACTCGATAATTTCGATCCTCAATTCTCTATGGCGGGTGGAGCCACAGTCTTAGCAATTAATCCTATATATGAGCACCATGAAAATGTCCCAGTTAGACTTGATGCACTAAAAGAGTTGGTAACAGGTCAATCACCTGGAGCAATTCTCATTACTGAACCCGAAAGGGGTT
>JBHLNL010000231.1:0-3302 GCA_048941605.1 Promethearchaeota archaeon
TTTACTAATATCTCTTTAGCAACAAAATATTTTAATATTAGTTGATCTTCTTCTGAAAAATCGTTTTTAAATAGTTCAGATTCAAAATAAGAGTTATACAAGGTTTGTAATAATGTTTTTACTGAATAGAAGCCATCGACTGTTGCTTCTTCAACATTTTTTAAGACTCTAATTCTGTAATCAATATCATTTAAGAATTTGTCTTTATCAAGGGGTATTTGGCGGATAAGATGAGGTTTATTATTTAAAGGATTTAAATATTCCTCCCATTTTTTCTTAAACCGAGGAGATTGAGTTTTGACAATACTAGAGAGTTTATATACTACCTCTAAAAGCTTATTTAGGAATTCTTTTTCTGAGACTTCCGTCATCCACTAAATACCTTAACCTTAATTCTTTTTTTTGAGCTATTAATAATTATATAATCTAAATATTTTTAAATTTTAAACAAAAAAATCCGATGCTAAAAAATTGTGAGAGTACAGATGTTGTTATGTATAATTTAATATTAAAAAAAAAAATTATTGGTTTTTTGACAAGTATTTAAAATAATTTTTATTTCATTACCCTTCTTTTCTGATTTTAATGTATGAAAGTAAACAGATTGAGAAGATAACTATATATATTATCAAGAAAAATATAGTAAAAATGTTGACTTGACCTAGACTTGCGTATATAGCTATAGCTCGAATACTCAAAATTATACTTATTGCTGTGATGATATTACACACAATAGTAACGAATTTAAGCCGTCTGCCAGCAATAACTAGTGCGCCCAAAATAATATAAACTAAAAAAGCAAATCCTGTAGCCAAAATTGAGAATATAAAAGCCATAAGAGCTACAGCGATGCCTTCAATAAAACCTACACTTTCGCCCCAGGGAACAAAAATTGCAGAATAAACGACAGCTCCAGTAGGATCAAAAAAAAATTGAACAACTCGCAGAAATGCTATGAAAATACATAAAATTCCCGCTATTACTCTCAACTTTTCATGAAATTCCATTTTCGATTCACCCATTTTTTTATTTTAAATTTTAAAATTATTATTAATATTTAACTAAGATCTTAAATAAAATTATACTATTTCATATTAAAAGAAAGGTAAAAAATATGAAAATTGATCATATCGCAGTAGGATCCAATTCAGAAGAAGAATCTGATAAATTTTTTATTGAATTGCTAGGATTAAAAAAAATACGCTCAAAAATAGTTTCAAATATTTTAATGGAAAGATTTTTTGGTGTAAAAAGAGAGCATAAATTTATTTTATATGGAAATAAAGATGCGAATTTTGAAGTATTTATAACTAATGGTAATGATAAAGCGCAAGATGTTTTTACTCATTCTTGCCTATTAATAGATAATAGAGATGACTTAGTTGAAAAAGCATCTTCACTGGGTTTTGGAGTAGTGAAAGTTTCAAGGCAGGAAAGTGATGGATATTATCTTTTCATAACAGATTCCTACAATAATCTTTATGAAATCAAGGAAAAAACGTAATTGGGGTTAGTTAAAGTTATTTAAAATTCCTGAGCTTTTTATTATTTCTTTATGATCAAAAGCTAATTTTAAAGAGGAAACATATTTTAAAGCTATAACTTCTATCGCAACAGCATCATCTTTAGCCTTAGGTTTTTCATTTTTAGTTTGAGGTTCACATAAGAATGCAATAGAAACAGTGTGCCCTCTTGGATCACGTTTAGGATCAGAAAAAACCCCAATTATTTTTAAGATTTTAACATTAATATTAGTTTCTTCAAATGCTTCCCTAATGCATGCTTCTTCGACTATTTCTCCTATATCTACAAATCCTCCTGGTAATGCTAATTCTCCTTGGAAAGGAGGATTTTTTCGACGAATTAAAACTAAATCTTTCTTATCATTTATCAGAATAACCGCGTCAACAGTAAGAAGTGGAGTATTAGGCTTTGGCATAATATTATTCATCCCATACCTTTGATGCGAGCAAATGTTCAATTCTAGATTTTCTAGGTCTCACAAATTCAGTATGATGTTCTTTTCGTTCTAACAATAATGTTTCCTCAAGATTAGTAGAATTTACTATATATACTTCTAAATCTCCCTCATCAAGATAAATGCGATTAAAACTAGGCGAATCATCAGCACGTACTTTGTTTGAAGTTGAAGTACCACTGTAAAGGAAAGTAGTGCTTGATGAATTCCTCCAAGAAATTGTATAAGCATGAGGAACATGGCGATGTCCCATTAAGACTAAATCTATTTCAAATATTTGAGTGAGTTCTAAAATCTCTCCAGCATCACGAACCGTTGTGAATTTTTGTCCTGACATCGGAATAGGTATTAAATGATGATGTAAAGCGATTATCCTATTTTCTAAATTTTTATTAAATTGTCGCCCTAACCAATCCAATTGTTCATCTCCAATCATTCCTTCAGCCATATCATCCTTTGCTGAATTAATACCAACAATAATTGTATCTTTATGTTCAAGAATCAATTTTGAACGTCTTGGGGCTATTAATTTTTCAAAAAAGATTAATCCAGAATTCTTTGCATCATGATTACCTGGTACGGCTAAAAACTTAGATTTTTCTTTTATTTGATTAAGAAATGGCAAGAAACCCTCAAACTGAACCACCCTTCCCTTATGTACAACATCTCCTGTGCAAACGACAGCATCTGGTTTGATTTTTTCAATATATGAAATTATATTTTCCATATATTGAAGAACAAATTCAGATCCAAAGTGTAAATCTGATATATGAATAATATCAACCAACTTTTCGACACCCCCTTATATTAAGTTAAATTTCTAAGAGATAATTTCTATAATTTATAAATTTAATAATTAGTACTAAATTTAAAATGTTTTTAACAAGATAAAAATCTTAAATAAAATATTTTAGAATTTCATTCAAAAAAAATATAGTTAAAAATTCTAGTTATAATTCTCTACACTGAGAGTTTGAACTGAAATATTGAGTTTATGCTTTGATTTACGCTGTTTTGCTAATGATATAAGAGTGTTTTCGTTATTACAATCAAAACAAATACCATTAACCTTTATATGACGCAATTCTCCACATTGTGGACAGCAAAACTCCTTAAATATAGATTTCATAATAATTTTTTTCTTTTTAAATTTGTATTTGTAATATATAGTTTCTCTTTTTTTCTCTTAATTATATTAAGAAAAGATAGTGTTTTAAGCTCTCTCGCTATATAGTATAAAGTCTATATAGTTTATATAGATAAAAAGGTGATTTTAAACAAAGATATTACTATGATTAGATTATTCTTTTTCTTTTTTTTCCTA
>JBHLNL010000084.1:0-13506 GCA_048941605.1 Promethearchaeota archaeon
CATATACTAAAAATACCATTAAAATAAAAAAAATTAAATTTTAAAAAAAATTTTACTTGTTAAACTTCTTATTTGAGATTAACACTTTTTATGGAGAATATTATAATGCCAAGGGCAATAACTGAAGAAGAAAAGAAAGCCTTTGAAAATGTTGAATATCTTTTAATTGGTATGATTAACGACCGGAGTGTGCCTAGAAATATTAAAAGAATAGCCCAAAGAGGTATAGATGAACTACATAGGGAAGATGAAACTCCAGGTGTCCTTGCTAGTAATGTCATGTATATGGTGGATGATCTTGCAAATGATCCAAACATACCGTTTCATGCGAGGACAACTGTTTACCGAATTATTTCTATATTAGAAAAAGTTAAAGATTAAAATTAATAAGATGTATGATTTCTTCTTATTAATCTAAATTTAATTTTTCCTCAAGTTTAATCAGACACTTTCTATTTTATTACTTTATTCGATTAAGGGAAGGTAGTCTAGACTGGTATGATACTTGGTCCGGGACCAAGAGGTCGGGGGTTCAATTCCCCCCTTTCCCATAAGACATATCATTTATTAAATTGATTGATCATATAATTAATAACATAATTTTTTCCATTAATTTGAAAAATATTTTGTGGTGAAATTCTAATTTGTCTTTAGATATTAATGGTTGGATTGATGGAATCACTGCCTCAGGAGTAGTTATTTTAGGCATAATATTTGGTGCTTTCTTTATCTATAGATCAAGAAAATCTAAAGCTAAACTACTTACATATCTTGGTTTAGCTAACATGCTGGCAGGTCTTATGTTCCTAGGAGTATTTTTAGATTTTCTTTTAGTTCTAATTATTCAACAAAATATGCCTAATAATGGAATTGTTGCTATTTTATCCTATATTTGGTTTGCTCCAGTAATAATTACAGCGATGTATATAGGTGCAGAATTATTAACGCCTAAACTTAAGCGATATATTCTTATAACAATTTTAATTGTTTCAATAGTTTTTGAGATCGTTGTATTTATAAGTCCTTTAACTTCTTTCAATTTTATCCCTACACCACCAGCGTCTCCAGCTATAAACTTAATTGATTATAACGTAAATTTAAACACTCTAGCAGGATATTTAATGGGGGGATTGTTATTTTCAGTATTGTTTTTCTTGGGATTAGGTTTTATCTATAAAGGTTTTCAATCCTCCGGAGTAATAAGAAAGAACTTCTTTTACCTTTCAGCAGGTTCAATATGTTTTTGCGTATTTGGTTTGTTAGAAGGTTTAACGGTACCTGGATTTTTGGTAATCCTCGTCAGAATAGGATATTTAAGTAGTTTCTGGCTTATGTATTTAGGCTTAAAAACATAATCTTAAATCTTTTTTTTTTTTAACGATTATTATTTATATTAAAAAATTATATTATAAGTTAAAAGCGAAATATTTACAGTTCATTAATAGAAAACTAGATTATTAGTATTAATATCTTTGAATCATGAAACGGCAAATAATATCTGGGATAGTATACGTTGAAATGAATGATGAACTCGGCCCAAATCCCGTAGCGTGGCTCCCTTCTAGATTCAAACAAATGGATCTGATGCATATTGCAATTAAAGCATTAACAGTCTTAACTGGAGAGAAAGGCCTTGTTCCGGAGTCATTAGTTATACTTCCATTCCCTTCTATGAATTTAAAAGGCTTAATTAAATATATTAAGTGGGAAGATGAAACTAGGCGTGGTGGTGTTGCTCTATCTGCTTTTGTCTTACTTTTTCAAGAAATTGACGATGTAATTTTTTATAAATATATTAATGATCTTTCTATTCCTTTTGATAATCTTTCTTCAGCTATTATTAATTTAGAAAAATCAAAAGCTACTAGAGAAGAATATATTCAAGTGATAGAACATCTTGAGTTTAATATTTCAACCCTTTTAGAAGAATTGAAACAGCAAGAGATCATTCAACAAGAGAGTGAAGCTTTTCCTGAACAAAAAATTAAAGACAGAAGTTTAATAGACTATCAATTTAAAATTATAATTGTTGGAGATCCAAACGTAGGTAAAACTTCATTGATATTGAGATACACTGATAATGCGTTTAGGAGAAATTACGTGCCTACATTAGGAGTAATGGTCAGCGACAAAATTTTCAAAATCGAAGACTCTGTTGTACAACTAACTCTTTGGGATATCGGTGGTCAACAGAAATTTCAAACCATGAGGCAACAATTCTACCGTGGTTCAGATGCGGTTTTCTTAGTATTCGATCTAACAAAACCAGAATCCTTTAATAATATTCCAAAATGGTTTTCAGATGTGCTTGAACAACAAAAAAATCGTGAGGAAGAATTAATAGGTTTTATTATTGGAAATAAAACAGATTTAAAAGAAGAGAGAAAAATTACTTCTAATAAAGCAAATCAATTAGCAAGTCAATTAGAATTAGGCATCATTGAAACTTCAGCATTGCTAGGAGAAAATGTGGATGATGCCTTTACTAATATTGCAGAATTATTGTTGAAATCACGACTATAAATAATTATTAAGATCTTCGTGAAAGTTGAGTTTCACGAATTTCTTATTACAAACATGAAAATCCACAAAATTTACAAAATTTTATTAATTTCTAAATTATAATTTTATAAAATTTAATTTATAAAATATTGGTTTTTTCTATATAATATTATTCTTGTTTTACGATGTTAAAGGATATAATTAAAGCTATTGTTTACACTGAACTCAATGAAGGCTCTGGACCTTCTCCACTACTTTGGAATCCACTTGACTTATCCGAAAAACTTCGTATGTCAGTAGCTATAAAAACTATTACTATGCTGACTACTGACCAAGGAGCAATACCTAAATCTTTGGTAATAATTCCTTTTCCTTCCTTCAACTTGAAAGGAGTTGTAAAATATATTGAAAGACAAGATAATATGTTTAAAGGAGGTACTGCTTTATCAACAATTACTCTCTTGTTTAAAGAAGCAGATGACCTCATTTTTTATAAGTATATGGATTATCTCGAATCTGCTTTTGCCGAGAGTGCCCAAAAAATTATTGCATTAAAGTCGAAGAATGCATCCTCCAATGAGATTTTTTATGAGATAAATAAGCTATCTCTTAATATTTCAGAAATATTAAATGATTTACAAAGAAAGGAACGATCAAATAATGAATTAGAAGCATTTCCTGAAGAAGAAATAAAAGATAAAGTAGAATTTACTTATAATTTTAAATTAGTTGTCTGTGGGGAGCCTGGAGTTGGAAAAACCTCAACAATCTTAAGATTTACAGATGATGCTTTTACAAGAACATATATTCCTACATTAGGAGTGAATATATCTGAAAAAAACATTAGAATTAATGATATATTAATCAAATTGATTATTTGGGATATTGCAGGGCAAATAAAGTTTGAAACTATGCGAAAGCATTTTTATCAAGGAGCAGAAGCAGTAATTTTAATTTTTGATTTAACAAACCGTAAATCATTTAATAGTATTTTAAATTGGTATAGAGATGTTAAAAAACACACCATCCCTGTAAAAGATGAAGTTACTGGCTTTATTTTAGGTAATAAAGAAGATTTAGTTAATGAGAGGGAGATTAATCCTGAAGAACCATTACTGTTAGCAGAACAACTTAATTTAAAATATATAGAAATTTCTGCTTTAACAGGAAAAAATGTAGAAAGAATGTTCTTGAATTTAGCTGAAACTTTAATTGCTTCTAAACAATAAATAATTAAAAGGTATATGGTATGGATTTTGAAGAATTAATATTTAAAAGAAGGACAATCCGAAGATTCAAACAAAATCCAATTAATTTAGAAAAATTAAGAAAATTAATTGATTTTGCTCGAGTTGCTCCTATGGCCAGAAACATACAGAGTCTTGAATTCATTATTGTTCATAATTTGGAATTGAGAAGTAAATTGTTTCCATTAGTAAATTGGGCAGGTTCTCTTCCAGAAGATCAAAGAACTCCAGAGAAAGGAAGAGAACCTACAGCATATATCATAGTTCTTGTAAATACAAAAATAAAAAGCACCTATGTAGATTTTGATGTTGGAGCTGCTGCTGAAAATATTCTATTAGGTGCTGTTTATTTCGGGTTCAGTAGTTGCTGGATGGGTTCTATTAATAGAAAAGAGATTAGAAAATTATTTGAAATTCCAGAATATTACGAAATAAAGCATATTATTAGTTTAGGATATCCAGATGAAGATTCTTTCATAGAACCTTATGAAAACTCTTTTAAATATTGGAAAGATGATGATGGGTGCTTGCATGTACCTAAAAGATCTTTAGAAGATATTATTTTCAAGATATATTGAGATTAACTTTAAACTCTTGTTAAAAGATAAGAATATCAATTGTTTAAACTTTTTCCTTTCCTTTAAACTACCTTTAATTATTTATACGTAATATTAATCAACACTTTAAACTATAATTAAATTAAAAACATAACAAAAACTAAAGGAGGAAACTAAAAATGACTGCAACTGAAGAAAAAATAATTCCCATTTTAAAGAAATTTCCTAAATATAAAATCTTAAACGAAATTGAAAAAGAGATAAAAAAAGAAGTAAAGATAGTTGCTACAGTAGAAAATGAACGAGACTATGTACAAAAGAGAAGAGATGATAAAAAGTGGAAAGAATCAATGGGATATTATTATTTAAATCCACACAAATTTAGATTTGGATTAAAAGATTTAAAGTAGTAATAATTTAACTTTTTTTTTCTATTTTTAAGAAATATAAGCAAGAAGATAAGTTTTTATAGAATATTGTCTAATTACTAAATCAACTTAATTAATTTTAATTTAAATGAAATCCATAATTTCAATATAAATTACGAATAATAACGGGTGAAATTATATAATGGTTGAGTTTTCTGGCGAAGATTGGCTTATTGGTTTATCTACGTTTGGAATTATTATATTTGGTTATAGTTTAGGAAGTTATTTCTTCTATAAATCCCGGAAGTTAAATATTAGACTACTAACTTTTTATAGTATAGCTCAAATATTTAGTGCTACGGCATGGCTGCCAATTGTGATTGAATTCTTCTCTGTTTTATTTATATCCATTAGTATCAATAAAGTGTTATATGTATATTTAATGTGGTTGCCAGCTCCTATTGCTGGGATTCTTATGTATTATATTACTGCTGAGCTTATTGCACCTAAAAAGAAATGGTATATTTTAATTCCATATTTGATTTTTGTAGGCTTTATTATGATTGGAACGATTTTAAACCCATTAGGAAGCGTTATATTTATAGAACCTCCGTTAACAGGTTTTATTCATAAAGCAGGACTCAACCCACAGAGTTTTGCAAGTTTTTTAAATATAATCGGTTTTTTATTCCTTATATGTTTTATGGAGTCCGGATATATATATAAAGCCATTAAATCTGAAGATATAATTAGAAAAAAGTTTATCTACTTGTCAATATCAGTTTTTTTAATTCTAGGATTTGGTTTGCTTGATAGTTTTACATCAAGTATAGTTCTAGTTCTAGTTAGAATAGGAGCTATGAGTAGTTTCTTGTTTGTATATTTGGGACTAAGAGAAGTACCCGAGAAAACTATAAAAGAAAAACCAAAAAAAGAGATAAAAGTTGAGGACTCGTTGTTTAGGATTGCTAAAAGACCTAATCAAATAACTGAAGAAGAAGTAACATATTATAGAGAACAAAAGATCTGTTTAGTGTGTAAAGGAAGAGTTGGGGGTTTTAATACATATATCTGCACTGGTTGTGATGCATTGTATTGTGAAAACTGTGCACGTGCATTATCAGATTTAGAGAATTCTTGTTGGGCCTGCAATGAACCCATTGATAAATCCAAGCCTTCAAAACCGTTTAAATTGGAAAAGAAATTCGAAGATATTGATAAAATTAAATAAAAAAGGTAAAAAGCAATAAATATTTTCTAAAATATTTTATTATAAATTAACATAATAAAAAAAGAGGTTAATAATGCGAATATCAGTTGAAGATACAAGAACAGGTAAAATGATAAAGTTAGAAGTTAAAGAACATCATCCAATTGAACGCATTATAGATATAATTATTAAACATATGGGAATCATAAGCGCAGAACAACGCTCTTATACTCTAGTTCTTCATGATAAAGAATTACCCAATTCAATAACCATTGAAGATGCTATACACAAATTTGGTCTTCAAGAAAATGATAAATTATCACTGTGGGCAAGAGTTATTGGTGGATCTTAATCATCAATTATGATTATATCCTCTTTATCCTCTTTCTCTTCTCCTTCTTCAATGTTGTGTTGCTTTCTCAAATCTTCCATATTCGTTTTTTTAAAAAAATCAGCGGCTTCAAGACATATATTATATTTAAGAGGATCTTCTGGATTAGGATTTTCAACTAATTTCTGCAGTGCTTTAACTGTGGTTTCCAAATCAGAAAGTTTAGACCATTGTTTTAGAACATTTAAACATATATATCCAGTACCCACCTCTTTAGAAGAAGCCAAATTGACTGGATGTATGTTAGGATGAAAAATATTGGAATGCCAAGAAAAATCAATTCCTCCAGGATAAGGGAAAGATCTATTGATTTTTAAAAAGATTCGATGAGATTTCTGAGGGATTAAGTTTAAATTATCTTTAAAATCTCCTAAAATAAATCCAATAGCTCTAATATTAATAAATAACTCAATATTATTCTCATGCCACACTATTGAATCTTTTTCAATTACTTTTAAATATTCTAAATTTTTAATCTCGTTATTAATCCGATCTTTCCATATTTCAAAAGGTAATTCTGGCATATTTTCAATCAAATAAAGATTAATTATTAAATTAAATTTAAATTATGCACTTTAATTTATATTTATTTCATATATTTGTTTTTGAGATGAATATTTATTTCTTATAAGAACAGGTCCAACAACTAGGATCTTTTGACTTTTCAATAATATCAAATTTATTTATAAGACCATTATAATTTAGTTGCTTTCCAATTAGCGGTTTTCCTATTTGAGTATCCCATTTTCGGTACTCTTTGAAATGATCTAGATTTAAGATGAATTTAATAACTTGTTGAGATTGAATTCCCCCAATAATTGACGTTGTAGTTATAATAGTAGCAATTTTTCTTGTTGTTTCTCCATTTTCAGAATTAATTTCTTGGCCAGTACATGAAAATTTCTTCCACATTAAATCTAAATCTTTTTCAGAAATTCCGCACTGCAAACATGGAGCATCTTTAACTTCTGAATATACTGATTGAATAGATCCAAAATGTTCATCAATAGCAGAATCGATAAAGGGGACATCATAATAATACGCATAATTATTTGCTTCTAATCGTGCTTCAATATTATCCACACAAGAGCAAATTACATCCGAGTTTTTATAAAGATTTTTATCAATATCATTTAATTGGTTTTTATAGGCTAAAATTTCCACTTCAGGGTTTAATGTTTTAATCGATTCTTTTACAACATCAACTTTATATTTACCTTCTATATCATTTTCCATATTGAATAAAACACAACGATTAAGATTCGATTTTTCAATAAGATCATAATCAATTATTATAATTTTCCCTATTCCTGTCAATGCTAAATTCTTTACTAATTCATTTCCTGTAGCTCCAACGCCTATTACCATAACTGTGGCATTAGAAACTTTTGATTGATCCCAACCTGGAATGCGTTTTTGACGATCAAATTTATCTGAATCAATTGATTCAAAACCTATTACTTCTATATTAGAATTATCTCTTTTTCCTGTCATTTTCATTATGAATTTTAAGACTTAACAAATTAAAATTTATTTTTTACTTATTGGATGAAATTATTGCATTACTTACTGCTTTATACTTTTTTTCTGAACTTTCATCTAACACAAAAAATTTAAATTCATCGCGTATTGGATCTACAACTAATGCCACTTGATAATACTCAGGAAAAAAATATTTTTGAGTATGAAGATCTGTACCGGATAAAAAACACCCAAAATTAGGATGAGAGTGCCACCAACCCACGATTCTTAAATCATAATTTTTTTTTTTAATTTTTAACTCTTTAAATGCTTTATCATATTCTCCCGCTTTTCCTTCAATTTGAGAAGTTGAGAATTTGTTACTATGAACCGCATCTTTAATAAATATTTGTTCTTCAATTATAATATAGATTATCTCCTTCCATCTTAATAATTTTCCAACTAAGTAACCAAATATCTCCTTATCAGAACTAATACTTAAGTCTTTTATTTGGGTTAACACGTTATCATAAATATAAACTGGAAATACGAAATCTTCCTCTATTGACATCTTTTATGTAAGAAAAAATTTATTTAATTTATTATCTAGTACTTTGGATAAATTGACGCTTTTTTTTCTTGTCTTTATCCCATTTTTTACGTTCTGAACGAAGTTTAAAGAGATCCACATCCTTATAAATTAAATTTTCTTCTTTTGGAGGTATAATTCTTTCAATTCGCTCTTTTTCAGGGGTATATATCAGTGATTCACCAAACTCTGCGACATTAACAAAGAAACAATATGCATAGATTGATCTGCGGGCATCAAAATGAGCTGCTTTAAAATCTGCTGTAACTGGAGTAAACGCAGGATTGAAAACTAAATCAATTGGAGGTTCAAAGTTTTTTAATTCTACTCTTAAATCCATATCAAGAAAATCTCTACAAATAATAATAGCAATTCGCCCAAATTCCGTATTACAAATAATTGTTTTTCTTGGAAATATATTTACTTTTATTGATTCCTCAAATTTTTTAGCTCCAAAATGAATAAGTGCGGGAATATGTTTTTCTTGTTCCCAAACAATACCTTCTGGACCAATTACCATACAAATATTTTGATTTGTTTCAAGATTGTGGAAAGAACCAGGAATGATATACATACTATATTCTTTCGCAAAATTAGAAAGTTCTTCTAAAAACTGACCATAGTTAAAATCTATTGTCATTTCGGGGAATATAAGAATATTTACATCATTAATATAAGCGGTTTTAATCATTTCTTTAACTTTATTAAGAACTGATTCAACTTTTTCCTCTTTAAGCCCTAATAATCCTGCAGTTTTCTCCTCGTAAAATTCTTTTATTAAATCTCCTGTTTCTGATATTCCTATTTGTGCTATACCCACTCTTACTTCTCTTCTTTGGATTTTTGGATATTCTTTTAATAAATCTTTATAGATTAATTTATATTTTTTTTTATCAACTCTTCTTTCTTCATCAATTCTTTTAGAACTTGAAGGTGACAAAGCATCAATTGTATTCGATGAAATTGCTGGTTCACTGATTATATTTAGAGCTGAAATTAATATTTTTTCTTCCTTTTCTACTAAAACTAAGCGATCTAATACCTCTTTTTCTTTATCTTTATATCCTGCTTTTCCATAAAGATCTGCAGCAGATTTTAATATTTCTAAACCAAGTTCTAGAAATTTTTTTTTTTCACTGAGGTTTAATTCTTCATCTGCTCTAATAATATACCATGTACCATCAAAATATGTGGTTGTGGCTAACGCCCAATCTGCTTCACTTTCGAGGCCACCTTTACGATAAGAATTTGCAGCATTTCTGAGCATAGATTTAATTTTCGGATAAATTTCTGCTTTAGTTTTCGGATTACTTGATTTATCAAATTTAAATCCTAACTCTAAAGCTTGGCAAAAAGCAGCATTTCCTAAAGCTAATGACTTTAATTTTGAATCTTTAAAGTGTTCACTTGCCCTATTAAATAAATCAACTGCTTCTATAAACTTATCTGGATTCTCTAATTCTTCAGCAAATTCCATACTCTCCCAAGCTTTACAGAGATAATATAATGCATTAAGTTCTTCTCTATCTTGATCAGCCATAACATGTGAACATAGATCTTTAAACTGAGAGGCAGCACAAGAAAATCTTTCAGCAGCCATTCTACGGTCTCCTTGTTTTTCATAGGATCTTGCTTCTTCTATATAATTCCAAACTTCTGAATAATCTACTTTTAATTCAATTTTTTCAGGGATTTCATCAACCTCAACTTTACTTTCAGAGGTAATAAGATGTTTTGTTTTTTGTTTTACTAAAATAGTACTTCCTAAAATTTCTTTTAAGATAAATATAATTTCATCCTTAGCTTCTTCTTTATTGGCTGAGAAACCATATGTTTTTATATCAAAAAATTCTTCTATTTTTTCTGGACTAAATGCTGAATCTTTTAAATCTTGAAAGTTTGCAATGATGTAAAAATCAGCCTTATGAATTCTAGGCCTCAACATTGACACTAGTTTTTGGGTTCTTCCTATATTAGTCGCTCCTGAATTTGTTACAATTAGAATAATGTCTATTGAATTCAAAAAAGCTTTACCCAAATTTGAGTTAGTTAATAATTCATTTAAATCGATCTCTCTTATAATGCATTGTTTTATATTTTTTATATCCAGAAAATCAATTGGTTTTTGTATTATCTCAGTTAAATCATTATCTAACTCAATAATTGTCTCTCCTGGAAATAAATCCAGAATTGTTGTTTTTCCAACACCTTTCTCACCAGTAAGTAAAATTTTTGGAGGAATAAAGATATTTTTTTCTACAAAATCATCAAAACTATTAAAAACGTCAACATTGCCGGTCCAAGTTTCTAAATATGGCTTGTAAATTTTAATAAATTCCTTTTTCATTGCTTCTAATTCAAGTCTAGCTTCTTCTTCTAAATCATCTTTATCAATAACAATTACAAATATACAATTATATTCTTTAGAATATGAATAGATAAAATTGAAATTCCTAAAAAGAAGGGCTTTTATTTCGCCTCCCTCAATCTCTCTAGCAAAATTACTAATAGCAGTAAGAAATCCGCTAATAATGGTGTCATCAATGTCAATTTGCTCAAAAAATTTCTTGGAATAACAAGGTACTCCTCCTGGACCAATTATAAATACTTTTAATATCAATTGTGATCTCCGATTTTCACTTAATTGTAATTAATTTAATAAAAGATAATAAAATTAATTAAAATGATTATGAAAAATATATAATTAAAATCAATCAAACGGTATTACTAATAAGAATTGTGTATAAAAATTGAGCAAGAAAGAAAAAAATTCATTATCTAATGATTCTCATCCAAGAATAATAGATTCTAAAGATAAGAAAATTATAGAACAAAAACCACCTAGTGAGAAAATTATTTATTTTAACATTGTAAAGAATAATGATATCAAATCAGAAAATGAAGAAGATAACACTTAAAAGTATTTTTTTAACTAGTACCGCTTAACTCTGAAAATATTGTTTTATACTTAGAATACAATTCTCTTATTATGGCGTGAAAGGCTTCACTCACGCCTTCCCCTGTTTTTGCTGATGTAATAAAATATCCTAGGTATTTTCTTTTTCTTACAATTTTTTGAATCTTTGTATTGTCTAAAGAATTCTTATCTACTAAATCAACTTTATTAGCAAAAACTACAACAGGTATATCACCGCAAAACTGCTTAATATCTTCATGCCAATTTGTAAGATGTTTAAAACTTTCTTTGCCAAGGTCATTTTCTTCTAGAGTATAAACTATAATAGCAGCTTTACTGTCCTTATAAAATGCAGGACGCAAGAAATGAAATTCATCTTGACCAGCTATATCCCAAAAAAAGAGTTTGCATATATCTCCATCAATTTCTTCGTTAAATACAGAAAACTGTGCCCCAATTGTTTTAATATAATCATTTTTAAAAGTACCTTGTGTAAATTTTCTTATTAGAGATGTTTTTCCAACAAATCCATCGCCAATAACGGTAATTTTGAATATATACTTAGCTTTAATATCATTCATAGTTTCTAATATTGAATTTTTATAATCTCAATTATAAATATCAACTATAGTTTTATAAAAAGCTTTTCTTTTATTTAGTTAAAGTGAAATGCGATTGTTTTTATAGCATAAATTTTATAAATTTGTTTTCCAATGTTTAATTGCAAAATTATTGAAATATTTGGTAATTTCAAGAAATTGTCAATTTATGAGGGTTTATGATGGGTACAAGAACAGAAGATAAAATGGAAGTTTTGTTTGGGTTTTTTGGTACACTAATTTCTGTAATTTTATTAATTACTGCTGCGTTTTTAACTTCGGGATATACTCCATTGAAAGATGCTGTAAGCACATTAGGATGGGGTAATAATAAATCATTATTTAGTATTAGTTTTGTTGTGGGTGGGTCATTATGTATTCCATTTTACATTTATCTTGAAAAAGAATTGATAAATATAAAAGAAAGTATTAGAAGGCTAGCAACAGGAGTGTCAATTTTTACTTGTGTATGTATTGCATTGGTTGGAATAATTCCGGATGAAACTTACATAGATTTATTTATAATATTCCATTTTTTTGTAGCATCAGTCAGTTTTATTGGTTCAGCGCTTTATATAGTTTTGTACAGTTATTTAATGTATAAAGTTCCTAAAACTAAAATGTATGAAGGGCCAAAATTCAAAAAATATGTATCTTATCTTGGTTTTGCAATTGGCGCTATATTAATCATTTTTTTGATAACATTTTTGTTTAATATTACTATAATTGAATGGATTTTAACAATTTCTATTTATTTATGGATTATGTTGACATCAATACATTTAATATCTTATAAATTCTTTAATCTCCCTGGTGTTTATTACAAGCGATCAGAATATCCTGAGGCATTACAAAAATTTGAAGATGCTATACATATTCTAAATAAACTTGATTTGAGTAGAGAGCCTATATCAGAAACCCTAAAAGAAAATATAGAATTTTTGAAAAAAGAACTTGAAAAAGAACCATAGTTAGATATTAATTTGAAACAACTCTCTCTTTTTCATGCTGTATGTAGAAAAAGATGAATGCTACGAGGAATCCAAAAAAAATTATGAGATGTATTAGGTTCATTGGGTGAGGTAGGAGACCATATAATGTGAGCCCCACAATGACATTAAAAAAAAAAATGTAAGTTCCTAACAGATTCCAAACAATGTTCACTATTACTACAATCTTTACTTTCTCCCATTCTGTCTGTTGCCATGCAAGAAAGGAAGCACTCGCAAAAGCTAAGAGGGCTCCACCGAAAAATCCTCCAATAGCAAATGGAGGCTGAAAAGATTTACCAAGCCATCTTAAATACACTTCTACAAGGAAGAATAAAAAAACTCCAAAGACAAGAGAAACAATAGAATTAATAAAAAATGTCCGTTTTAACCATTTCGAAATTTCTTTAACCATTTTTCTAATTACCTATTTAATTGAGAGAATTTTTTATTTAATTTTGAATTAATTTCATATTTTTTTTTCTTCAACATCCTTCCTTTCTTCAACCTTTTTAAAAGGTTTTGTTGGTTTTGTCTTGTCAATTGGGTCAATACAAACCCAACAAGAATTTTCCATTGCAGTTAAAGCACGCGCACAGTCTTCATGGTATAAAGCTTCACAATTAGGACACAGGAAAATATTAAATCCCTCTACTTTTCCTTTACATACCAAGCA
>JBHLNL010000085.1:0-13491 GCA_048941605.1 Promethearchaeota archaeon
AATTCCAGTAAATTTGTTAGATAAATAATATTTTTTCCTGTTTTTTTTCCAGAAGATTCTTCTAAATAATTACCATTTTGTTTAATATTGAAGAAATTCAATGTTAAGTCTAATTCATTTTTCTCAAGAATTTTCTCTATTTCTTCTTTAGACCAAACATAAAATTTACCCTCTTCTCCTTCACTGTCAGCATCTTCAGCAGAATAGAACCCTCCTTCTGAAGATGTCATATCCCTAAGAACATAAGAAAAGATCTCTTCCGCTGTTTTTTTATAAATATCATTTTTAGTTGCTTGATAAGCTTCTGTATATACCATTGCTAACAAAGCCTGATCATAGAGCATTTTTTCAAAATGAGGGACAAGCCAGACTGAATCGGTTGAATATCGATGGAAGCCAAAACCAATGTGATCATAGATACCTCCTTTTCTCATCGATTGAAGTGTTTTTTCAACCATATTTAATGCTTTTTCATCTCCAGTACGTTTCCAGTATCGAAGTAGAAAAATTAGATTATGTGGAGTTGGGAATTTGGGGCGACTTCCAAAACCACCATTAACCTCATCAAATTGTATTGATAATTGGCGATATGCCTTCCTAAGAGTCTCATTAGTAAATTTCTCACCTGGAGACTCCTGATCAATATTTTGTAGACTAAACGTAATTTGATCTGCGGAATTTAATAATTCTTCTCTTTGGATATTCCATAATTCTTTTATACGTTTAATTAAATCAATTAATCCAATTCGTCCAAATCGAGTCTCCTTGGGAAAATACGTTCCTGCAAAAAAAGGTTTTTTATCAGGGGTCATAAAAATAGTAAGTGGCCAACCTCCTGAGCCTGTCACCATTTGACAAACAGTCATATATGTTTTATCTATATCTGGTCGTTCTTCTCTGTCTACTTTTATTGATACAAAAACTTCATTCATTAAAGTCGCGACTTCTGCAGAAGAAAATGACTCTTTATTCATTACATGGCACCAATGGCAGGTTGAGTATCCTATAGATAAAAATATTGGTTTATCTTCTAGTTTTGATTTTTTGAATGCTTTTTTTCCCCATGGGTACCAATCTACTGGATTATTGACATGTTGTAGCAAATATGGACTTTTCTCATTTGATAGGTGATTTTCATAATCTTTTAGTACTTCATTCATAAATTATCCTTTTTTCAAACAAATTTATTTTTATAACTATTTAGAAATATAAACTCTTCTAAATTCCTTCGGGGAGGGCGTTGTTTTTCTCCTAACTTCATTGAGTTAGAAAGAACTGGATTTACTTCTTTAGAATGCTTACCAATAATTACAAGAGTGATTAATCTCATTTCTTCAGGTATTTCAAGTAAATTTTTTGCTTCATTTTCATTAAAACCTGCTATTGGATGTGCAATTAACCCTAGTTCAGTAGCTCGTAGAATAATGAATGCTGTGGCTAATCCAGCATCAAATAAATAATACTGGCGTTCTCCAATAATGCAATCATATTCAGCTTTACTGAAAACAGCTATAATCATTGAAGCTTTTTCAACCCATTTATTTCCTTCAGATAGGGTTGTAAATAGCTTTTGTAATTTTTCTTTCTCGTAAATAAAAATAAATCTCCATGGTTGTTTATTCGCACAAGATGGAGATATTTGTGCCATTTTAGCAAGACTAATTATTAAATCTTTAGAAATATCTATTGGATCTAAAGATCTATAAGCCCTTCTTTTTGTTATTGCTTCTTTTACATTCATAGATTAATTCATTTCAAAATTTAATAAGATGGAAAATAAAATTATTTATTTAATTTAGTTAATATTTGTTGTACTTCTTCTGGATGCCCTTTTACTGATACTTTTGGCCATATATGAGCTAATTTTCCTTCAGGATCTATTAAAAAGGTGCTTCGAATAACTCCCATATATTCTTTCCCACGGAATTTTTTCAATCCCCATTTTCCATAAGCTTTTATTACTTTCTTATCAATATCACTCAGAAGTATAACTTTCAAATTTTTCTTTTCAATGAATTTAGCATGAGATTCAGGAGAATCAGGGCTTATTCCAATAACAATAGCGTCTAATTTCTCAAGAGCAGGTAGAATCCCTGTGAAACCGATTGCCTCAGTTGTACAAGCTGGTGTATTATCCTGTGGGTAAAAATAAAGTATAACGTATTTTCCTTTAAAATCTTTTAAAGATACTTTCTTGTTATCTTTGTCTGGTAATGTGAATTCAGGAGCATCACTTCCAAGTTTCAAATTTAATAATTGACTTGTCATTTTAAAATTCAACTTTGTTATTTAAGCATTTTAGGATTTGATTTTATTATTAATAATAAGATATATTCTTGAAATTATCAATGTGAGCATTATAATGTATTAAATTTCTGCAAAATTGAATTAATAATTTAAATAACTAAGATGTCTAAATTAATAAAATATTAACAAATAAAAATTGGACATACGAACTTTAACATCTTTTTTTAATCATAATTCTTGCATCAACTTTAATACTTTTTTGATAATAATGTTATTCATTAGAAAAAATTAATCTAAAATTATATGAATCTAATTTGATGAAAAACAAATCTTTCATGTATGGTTTTTTTAATTATGCGATAATTCTAAGTTTTCTATTGTTTCTTCCACCAATATCTTTAGACAATCAAAAAGCTATAACAGCAACTGCAAATGCAACAATTGATGAATATAATCCAGATTCTAATAATGGTGGATCTAGCGCCCTAAAAATTGGATATTGGATTTTAGATAAATATGGGGGAAGTCAGAGACCAGAAGAAAGTTTCTGGATATCTTACATCAAGTTTGATTTATCAGATGCACCTACAAATTTTAATAAAGCTGAATTAAAATTAGAATTTTTATTTGTTGTAACTGCAGATATATTAGAAATTTATGAAACAAGCAGTCTTTGGAGTGAGTATTCAATCACTTGGAATAATGCTCCTTCGAATGGAGATTTAATTGCTAAAAGTTATGTATCTGAAGAAATCGTTTATTCATTTAATGTAACAGATTTGATTGGAGAAATTTCAGGATCATGGTCAATTTGCCTCACTTTAAATGATTCAAACTGGATGCTATTGGCATCAAGACAGTGTTATAGCGAATATGAACCCCCGCAAATAATTTTTTATTATAGGAATAATGTTATACCCTTAATTAGGGATTTAGGATTAGCAATAATACTTATAATCGCTATTTTTGGTTTTGTTGCTTTATATAGCTATTGGAAAAAGAGAAATGTGGTAACTTAGGGAAAATAACTACTTATTTAATGAATCTTCCTAAAGAAAAAGATAAATTTTATGATATAATTTAAATTATATTATTAAACTATATTCTAGCTTTCTAGCTTTTAATAATCTTATTTGAACTCAATGAATTTTTGATAATTATGAAAAATTCTAATTCCATTGAAAGTGAATTCTCAAAATTTAAAGAATATTACATTAGAGATTGCACTGAATGTGGTATCTGCTTTAAAGACTGTTACGTTTATGCTAATACTAAATATCCAATTTATAAATACCTAAAAAAACTTTTTCAGAATAACTTAGATAAAAAAAATGTTAAAAAGATTAAAAAGTTTTTAAAGTCATGTATTTACTGTAAATCTTGCCAGAAATTTTGTAAAAATAATATTGATTTAACAGAACGACTAACAGCTATTAAATTTGAACTATTTAGATTAAATAGAAAATTTACATGGCTTCCTTATAATATTCCTTCATTCTTTGCAAAATTCATTAATGGGAAGAGGATTGCGTATACTTTAATGAATTTAAACAATTTTTTGATCCCAAAAAGAAACAGAGAGAGATTTAGGGAATATCGTGAACCAAAAACCCGTGATATCGTGTTTTTCTCTGGTTGCGGGATTCAAATGTTAGAAAATCAATATTATACATTAATGGACATATTCATTAAACTAAATATTAATTTTGGATTAATTGAAGGATTGTTTAATAAACATGTTTGTTGTGGGGCAGTATTATTTGGTCTTGGAAAATTTGAGCATGGAAAGTTTCTTTTAAAAAACTTAGTTGATGAAATCAAGAAATTTAATGTAAATAAAGTAATGGTTTATTGTGCAACCTGTTATTATGGACTCAAAAAAATTGCTCCACAATTGATTGAAGATTATGATTTAGAAATCATCCATGCGACAGATTATATTGCAGAAATTTTAAAAAAAGATGTAAAGAAAAAACTCCTTAGCATTCCTAAAGCTAAATCTCAAATGATAACAATCCACGATTCTTGCCATCTTGTACATGGTGGTGATATCTCAAGCATTAGAAAACTCTTTGCAACCCTTCCAAATATAATAATATCAGAAATGAAACATCATAAAGAAAACTCTATTTGCGATTTGTATTGTATAATTAGAGAATTGAAAAACCCATTAAATCTACTATTGAAAAAAGATATATTACCAATAATTGATGAAGCAGTCGAATCAAACGCAGATTATCTATGCTCTTTATGTCCAAATTGTCATGCTGTATTATCAATCTTTGGAGATGGATTTCCTTCTGCTTTAGGATTAAGGAATAAGAGGATTCTAGTGAAAAATTGGGTTTCAATTCTGGGAGAATACTTTGGAATAAGAAAGAAGGATATGCTAACCTATCGGTTAACTCACTTCATAACTTTACCTTTTAAAGAGAGTGGGCTATGGTATTTAATACAGGTTTTAAAAGCATTTATAAGAGGATATATTGGATTAAAAGAACCGAAACAAATAAGAATTAAAAAAAGGGAGAGATAATAAGATGAGTGAGATTTTACGTGAATTTACAGTAGTAGAAGAGATGCCAGTTCGTTGGGGTGATATGGATGCTAGAGGACATGTGAACAATACTATATATTATCGATATTTTGAGAGTTCTAGAATAGCATTATTTCAATTTTTAAACATTTATGAAGAACCTACTAAAGTTCGTATAGGGCCCATATTATCTTATCAAGATTGTTATTATAAAGCACCATTGACTTACCCTGATACGATTTTTATAGGAGCAAAAATAACAAATATAGAAGGGGCTAAGATCATAATAAAACATGTTTTAGTAAGTAAGAAATTAGGACGTATTGTAGCAGAAGGAGAAGCACATATAATTTGGTATAATTATGAAAACCAAAAAAAAGTGAATATTTCAGATGATCTGAAGAAAAAGTTATTAAAATCGAATTTATAAAATAAAGAAATTAAAAATTGAAATTAAGGATCATTCCTAAAGGGATGTCGAGCATTTTCTGCATTTTCTATTCCATCATCTACATTTGGTAATCCTTCCATTGCTTTTCGAATTGCATTACGAGTCGCTTTATAATTGTTGATAAATATCCTTTTTCTAGCACTAGCACTAGGATGAACAAAAACATTGACGATTAAAACTATCTCATCTGCTAATTCTTTCGGAAGAATTCCATCTTCAACACATTGCATAACAGCTTTTGCAATTGCAGCTTGAGCAGGACCATAAGTTAAGCTAGCATGACGTAGAGAAACTGGACGAACTGTAGGAATCATAATGGTAGCGGGTTTTACTTGCATGTTTGGTTCAAGTATAACTTGAAGTCCTTCGCGTCCTTCTTCTGGATTTGTTAAAGCTTGAGCATAAGCATTGCCTGTAGGTCCGTCTTTTTTACCAATTAGTAAGTCAATATGGGCTACTTCGACTCTATCACCACCAACAAGAGACTCTCCTACTTTTAATTCAAAATCAGAAATTTTTTGTGGAGTAATTCCCACTGCATAAAAGCGACTTGTTAGTGGTTTTTCTCCAAATTCAAACTGAATTTCTGATTTTTCAATTAATCCTAATTTTTCAAGCTCTACACGTAATTCATCTTTAATTTCATAAGATAAAGTATCACCTAAAATTATTGGTTGACGAGTTTTTCCTACAGGCACTTTCATCATATTTAAGCAAGATTTTGCACCTAAAGCACCTGAGTTGATTAAAAGTCGAGCTAGTTTCTGTATTTTCTTTTGAAGGATTTGAGCTTCTTGTAATCGATTATTTTTTACATGATCATATATTTCAAGCCAGATTTTCGGCATCACATTAGCAGATCCTAAAATACAGCCCGCTGCACCTCCTGCTAAAGCTCCTAATACATTTTCATCCCAACCAATTAGAACTGATATTTTATCACTTACTTTTTCTAATAAAGCTGAAAAATATTTATAATCTCCACTTGAATCCTTAATACCAACGATATTCTCAATATCTACAAGATCTTCTACAACAGTCCAAGGTAATTCTACTCCTGTACAAACGGGAATATTATATAATATTATTGGAATATCTGTTTTCTCCGCAATTGTAAAATAATGATCATACAATCCTTTTGCTTTTGGCTTTAAAAAGTAAGGAGTAACAATTAGTACCGCGTCAGCACCAATATCAGTTGCAGCATTAGTAGAATCAATTACTAGTTTCGTTCCTGTTTCACCAGTTCCTGCGATAACCGGAACCCTTCCATTTGTCTCATCCACAACAATTTCTATAACTTTTAAACGTTCTTCTAAGGTCATATTCACGAATTCTCCAGTAGTTCCGACGGGAACAAGCCCAGTAACTTTTTGATCAATAAGATAATTCACCAAATTTCTTAAATTCTCTTCATTGATCGATTCATCTTTATTAAAAGGAGTAACCATTGCGGGCATAACTCCTGAAGGTCTAAAATCAAATTTTCCCATTTTTTATCAAACCCATTTCTACTTATTCTTATTTATGTAAATTTTGGGCAGCTATTATATCAATACCATTTTCAGTAAGTACTCTAGCAGTAGTATTTACTGCATCATATCTATCAAGAAGATTACGACGCATAAATTCCCATTCTCCTGCATCAATAATTTCTTGTTTATCTCTAAAGTAATCTAGAATATCTGATGGATGTTCTCTAGTTTTTTCTATTTCGATATTTCCACCTTCATGTTTAGCACTTATATTCTTTACTTTTTTTGCAATATCTACTAATTCTTCTCTTCGATCATAAGGTTGTCGTACAATACTTTTCCATGTTTCGATGATGTGATGTTCTAACCTAACAACATCTTCAAACCCAAATTCTTTTCTAATATAGGCAGATAATTCAAGAGTTTCATTATTTATAGCATTGGATAAATTGAAACCTATTAATGGACTTGTTCCATCTTCTCTTGAAAATAACTTAGCTGTCATCAAGGTCCATAAACATGAGTAAGGGTTATCATTACCCATATAAACCGAAATTTTAAACTCGTTATCTATTCCTAATTTATGAATGAAATATCCAAGAAGTACAGTACCAGGATTTACATTTAAAACTTGTTTCACTCCATAATTTGTATAATAATAAAGAAATTCATCAATCCACTTTAAGGCATATTCATTAGGTTGTCCAACTCCACCGAAATATCCTGTTATCGTATCAGGCCCTCCTAGATGAACATTTACAGGCATCCCATCTGGTCCTGGAGATGTTCCCTTTGTGTCAAGGGTTTCTACATAAGTAGCTCCTATAACTTGCATCGCAGCTGCCATTGCAAGTAGGTCACCATCTTCCTCTTGTTCTTTCATTTTTCTAACCCGGATTATTCTCCCTGGTATTAAATTTTGTTCTTCAATAGCGGCCTTTGCCATATCTATCAGGAATGGAAAATATTGACATGCGGAAAGTTCTAAAGTGACGGCAAAATTTTTATCAAATTCCATGTCATCAAATTTATTCCCAAGAATCTTCTTTTTATAGTCTAATTTTTTAATAAAAGCTTGTTTTTCACGTTGCTCGACCAACCAATCAATTTCTTGTGCATAATCCGGTTTTTTTTTTCTTAATCTCTCTAATAAATTATCTAAATTTCTTGCTTCTCTTGCTTTATTATTAATTTCATCAACTCCACCGTATTTATCAATTACTTCAAACAAATCATTTATTAGAACATTATTATCATCAGAAAGGAGCCTATTTACAGCATCTAAAGCCTTTTTAGTTATCTCAAGTTTTTTCTTTAAATCTTTCATTTTTAAAAAATCCTCTTTAAAATTACATAGTTTTAATACTATTTTCTGATTGATATAAATTTTTCTTGTAATTCTTTCAGAATATTATGAAATGAGAGAATCAAAAGATTTAAACTTAAATCTAATATTTCTGTAATTATCTAAAATTTTGAAATAAAATAAAAATGTATAAATACAGTGTATCGATTTTAGGAACTGGTTTCATTGGTTTATGTTCTGCTGCATGTTTTGCCGAAAGAGACATAAAAGTTTTAGCATCTACACATAATGAAAGAAAAGCTGTTATAATTAATCAGGGAAAAGCTCCTTTTTATGAAGTGGGACTACAGGAAATGATGGAGGATATTAAAAAAAATAATCCAGAGCTTCTAATATGTCTTACAGATCAAGTTAAAGCTGTGACAGAAACAGATATATCTATGATTACTCAAGGAACACCAATGAGAGAAGATAAAAGTATTAATTTAAGTTATATTGAAAATACAGCAAAGGAGATAGGAGAAGCGTTAAAAAGTAAAAATAAATATCACTTAGTGGTTGTAAGATCTACTGTTGTACCTGGAACAACGAGAAATTTAGTCGGAAAGATCATATCTGAAGTTTCAGGGAAAGAACCGGGAAAAGATTTTGGATTATGTATGCAACCTGAATTCCTAGCTGAGGGTCGTTCAATTGAAGATACATTACATCCTGATAGAATTGTGATAGGAGAATATGATGATAAGAGTGGTGCTATGCTACAAGAGTTTTATGAATATTTTTATGGTGATCATTTGAAAAATTGCCCCATATTACGGATGAATTTGGAAAGTGCTGAACTAGTTAAATATGGAAATAATTGCCTTTTATCAACTAAAATTAGTTATGCTAATGAGTTTGCTAATTTTGCAGAATTAGTGCCAAATGTTGATATTGTTCAGGTTATGAAAGGTGTTGGTCTTGATTATAGAATAAATCCAAGATTTTTAGGGGCAGGAGTAGGATTTGGTGGAGCTTGTTTTCACAAGGATGTTAATGCTATAAAGGCTTGGTCTAAATCCAAAGGATATCACTCAAGATTATTAGAAGCTGTTTTAGATATTAATGATGATCAAGCGATTCATATAGTAGAAATAGCAGAAAACTTGGCTGGAAAATTAGCAAATAGAAAAGTATCACTATTAGGGCTTTCATTTAAGCCCGGAACAGATGACATGAGAGGAGCAGCGAGTATTAGAGTTATAAATGAATTAAGAAAAAGAGGAGTAAAAGATATTGTTGGTTATGATCCAAAAGCTCTAAAAACTGCAGAAGAAGAATTAGGAGATAAAATAAAGTATGTTAATTCCATTGAAGAGGCATTAAGTGATTCAGATTGTGCATTATTGATTACAGAATGGGACGAATTTAAAAACTTAACACCAGATGACTTTAAGAAATATATGAAAACACCGAATTTAATAGATGGAAGAAGAATTTTCGATTTTGATGAATTCCATAAAGCATTACCATTTAGAGCAATAGGTAGAATAAATTTAAAATAAGTTTATATATTGAAATTTTCGATATTTTTTTTTAGAGTTTTTTAATTTCTTGATATAATTTTATAGTTAACATTAGATTTTTAAGTATGAATAGATCTAAAATTATTAATTATATCCAAAAATAGCTAACCTAGAAGACATTATTCCTGAAATTATGAAAGAAAGATTAAAGACCGATCTTATAGCTGTTACTTTAATTATTGTTATATTTTTATCAGTTATTAGTACTGTTTTATTTATATATTTTTTATTAGATAGACCTGTAGAATTTAGTAGATGGAGTCGTCTCGAAATTATAGTTGGATACGCTACTAATCCAGACACAATTGATCCTATTGATACTTGGGATAAAAGTTCTCAAAATGTAGAATGTCAAGTTATTGAAGGTTTAGTTCAATATGATTTATCTAGTCATCCTAACTATCAAATAAAGGGTGTTCTTGCTACAGATTGGCACTGGCATGGTACAGAATTTAAGAAGATCTCCTTTGCACTTAGACAAGATGTATTATTCCATGATAATACTACTTTTGATGCTGATGATGTAATTTGGAATTTTGATAGACTCACTTGGTTCTGTAATTATTCAGGAACTCTTCCAGATAATGTAACCTCTTGGTTAGCTTTTCCATCATCATTATATTGGTTCTCTGATGGAACAACACCTATTATAGCTAATTATTATAAAAATGACCAATATAATGTAACCTTTGAATTATCTCGTCCTTTTGCTCCTTTCTTAGATTTATTAACTTATGTCGCTGGATATATCTGTTCTCCTAACTCCACTCCTCGATGGACTTATCTAGATCTAACAACTGGAAAATTAGTTGGTACTGGACCATGGACATATAGAGGTTACATGTACGATGTTGCAGTAATATTTGATAGATGGAAATATTATTGGGGAGAGCTTCCATCTACATGGGGATTAGTATTCGATGTAAATGAAGATGATCCATCCAGAAATGAGGACATGCTAAAGTTTAGAGTTGACTACTTACAAGGTGCTTTACCTGAAATGTTAGACAACTTCAGTGAAAGTGGTGATCACGTAGTAAATCGATTTGGAGAAGGTTTATGCTACTTCTACTTAGAGTTTTACTGTGGTAGTGATGGGTATGAAGGATTGAATGTTAGCTGGAGAAAAGCGCTTCAATACGCTGTAAACTATACATACATTATTCATGAAATTTATCAGGGCTCTGTTGTTAGAGGTCCTCCTGCAGTCCCACGCTTAATGCCTGGTCATAACGCTTCAGTTCAAATTATCGATACTGATATTACCATGGCAAGAACATTGATTGCTTCAATGTTCCCTGCTGAGACTACTGGATTAGATCTTAATTATCCAGGAACCACTGAAGCTGATTGGACTGCTTTAACTCTCAGAACAGTGCAAATAAATAGACACTATGGTTCTGTTAATAATATGAGAATGAATCAGAATATGAACAAAACCTTTGCCCTTATTGGAGTGAATACAAATGAAACAACAAGGAGGTGGAATGAATACTTAGATACCGGTGAGAATCACCCATGGGATATGGAACTCTCCTATATTGGTTGGTGTCCTGATTACCTTGACGCATTTAACATGCTTGATCCATTATTCAACAATGCTTCTCACTCTAACTTTGCTCACGTAAATGATCCATATCTTCAATCACAACTTGACCAAGCTTCAAAACAACCAGTTGTTAATTTAAGACAACAGATTTATATGCACATACAATCCTATCTTTATGAGGCAAGAACACCCGCTCATAAGTGGAAATGGCCTCACGGTGTTCTATTTGCTAGCTTACAAACATATGTCCACGCTGCGTATTTACAGGGAATTTCCTATAACTCACTAGGGATATTAGATTGTTGGAATTGGTATTATTTAAATTAAATAGTTTAATGTAAAAAAATTAGTTTTAAGCTATAATTCCAGTCTTATTTCCTTTTTCAATTGAATTTAGATTTTTAAACTTAAAATAAATGAACCTAATAATAAGATAGCACTAAACAAAAATGGTGCTAGAACATCAACAAATTCATAAAAATAACCAGCGATTAGTGGACTTGGTAAAAAGCGAAACTAACAAAAGATTGTGAGAGACCTAAAAATGTTAAGATAACTATTTGTTGCGAAAAACTGGATTTGCTATCAATAGATTTCATTAAATTGAATTATTATAACTTGTTAAATGATAATAAAATTGAGAAATGATTTATTTTAAATTAAGATTGCCATTAAGTATTTATTTACACTTTTTTGCTACACTTTCATCTCTCGACTATCTGTTCTTTATGGGGAAAAAATCTTGATGATTAATTATAATTATATCTGTTTATATAAAAAAAAGGAAATGAAAAGGAGATACAGTAAATAATCAGTCAACCATTGTTAATAAAATTCTTATAAAATATTTTTCCATTTTATCTCTTCTTGTGCAAAAAAAATATTATTTATGCAAAATTGCGTGTTATTGATACAAAAGTTTTGAAAAAACATATAATTATTTAATATTTTTTTTTTGTTTTTTATAATAAAAAAAAGCACTAAAAATATTTTTAATAATTCAAGAATCATATTTTTGATTTAAAATATAGAATTTGAATTCAAACATTAGGATTTAAAAATGGCAACAGAGTATGCAATTTTAGCAAAATTAGGGGGTTTCATTGGTAGTAATCCTGAAATCATTAGTTCTTTTCCCAATATAAGGTTACTTGGGGGAGAAAGAGAGCTTCTTAAAAAATGCTTCCCTATTGGTTCTAAAGTAGGATTATTCATCGAAGACAAGTTCAATAAATATCTAATTTTATCATATATTTTTAAGATTCAGCAAGACGCCGAAAGAGACGATCTTTTCACCCTATCCATTCTTTTGCATAAACACGATAAAATTGATATATATAAACATGTCTTAAAAGAATTATTAGAGATGTTAAAAGCAAATGGATTATTGAATGAAGCAATTTTAAGGAACTATCATAGAGCTATTTACGAAGGGATTAATCAAGAAATAGATGTGTATATTGAAGATTTACGTATTAATTTTTCAAGTATTTTTAAAGATATTAAAACAAAAATATTAAAACAAAAACCACAATTAAAAGGGAGTTTTTTCTAATGGCTGAAGATATTTTAATTGAAATTCTTAGAGTAATTGGTTATTTGCTTAGTGCTACCCTTATTCCAATAGCAACTTTAATCGTAGGAAGGAAAATTATTAAAGAGAAAAGGGTTATAGGACGATATAATTATGTTCGTCTAATCGTCTTTGGAATTTTTTCCTGTTTTGCAGTTATGAGTGTTTTAGAATACCTTGTAGAGTTGTCATTGTTTCCAAGTGAAATGTTTGGATACAATATTGAAAGTGTAAACTTATATTCTATATTAATTGGCACAATGGTATCACTAGGTCTTAGTTTGGTATTTTATGCTAATAGATGGGAGGCTTTTTATTTCTTTTCACTATTCATCTTTGGTGGAATGATAATTTTTTACTATTTAACTGGATTTAGTGTCTGGATAGAATGGTATATACAAATAACAGCTATTATTAGCCTGGCATTCATGTATGTTACTAGCTTTCGCATTAAAGACAATGGAACACTTGGGTTATCAATCTTTTTTACATTAGCGTTTATGACATTGGTATTAGATCTTTCCTTTATCAATCAAATAATCATCATAGCCTATAATGTGTTTATCCTTATACTTTCTCTTGGATTTTTTAAACCATTTAAAGAGGAGGTTATGTAATAATATGCCACAGTTATTTTATACGATAATAGAAACTATGTATTTTATTTTAGGACTACTATCAATAACCACTACGATAAAAACTTGGAGAGATAATAAAAACCGTATCTTGATTGCTATATCCGTTTATATAAGTGCGATTTTAATGAAATCTATCTTTGATATTTTATTA
>JBHLNL010000086.1:0-13459 GCA_048941605.1 Promethearchaeota archaeon
GGTAGTTTTTGTTTCTGGTTTAAAAAAATTTATAAATACATAATTTATTAGATTATTAAATTTTGTATTTTACACATAAATTGTTCTTTTAAAAAACAATTTTTTGATAAAAATATAAAAATTAGAATTAACACAAGTAATATAAAATATACATCTAAAAATATAATTCAAAATATTTAAAATTAAAATTAAGAGCTGAATTAGAAATATGGCAGAGGAAGAAAGCTTTTTAAACGCAAAAGCCCTGGTTGTTGATAATGGTACCGGAATCTCCAAAAATGGATTTGCTGGTGAGGATCAACCAAGGTCAGTTTTCCCTACACTAATTGGTTATCCCAAATATGAAAGCATCATGACTGATGTAGAACATTATACTCGGGAATACTATATTGGTGAGGAAGCTATGCAATTAAAAGGCGTTTTAAAGTTAATGTTCCCTGTTGAACATGGTATCATTGAAGACTGGACAGCTATGGAGAAAATCTGGCATTATACATTTTATACTGATCTACGTATTGACCCAAGTGAACATCCAGTGCTTTTAACAGAAGCGCCATTAAACCCACGACCAAATCGTGAAAAAATGGCGGAAATAATGTTCGAGACTTTTAATACGCCTGCACTATATGTAGCTATGCAAGCAGTACTGAGTCTTTATGCATCTGGTCGTACTACTGGATGCGTTATAGATATTGGTGATGGAGTTTCCCACGTTGTACCTATTTTCGAGGGATTCGCCTTAAGCCATGCTATCCAGAGAATTGATCTCGCTGGTCGTGACATTACAACCTATTTACAGAGACTTCTTCGACAAAAGGGATATTCTTTCACAACATCAGCAGAAAAAGAAATTGTTCGAGACATTAAGGAGAAACTATGCTATGTAGCAATCGATCCTGAAAAAGAAATGATGCTTTCTAAGAAAGTAGCCGGGATGGAAAAAAGCTATATGCTTCCTGATGGAGAGACAATAAATGTTGGTGTCGAAAGATTCCTTGCTCCTGAATGTTTCTTTAATCCGAGTGTCATCGGTAAAGAATTAGAACCATTAGATGATGTAATCGTAGGAGCTATTTCAGAATGTGATGTTGATCTTCGAAGAGATCTATATAGCAACATTGTACTTTCTGGTGGTTCCACAATGTTCCCTGGCATCAAAGAAAGATTAACTAAAGAAATTAAGGAGCAAATTCCTGAAAGTGTTGATGTAAAGATTATTGCACCTCCAGAGCGTATGTATTCAGTATGGATTGGTGGTTCAATTCTTTCGTCCCTGAAAACATTTCATCGCATGTGGGTAACTAGACGTGAATATAAGGAGATGGGACCTCAAGTAATACACCGATGCTTCTAACCCGCTAAGCAGCTTCATGTAAAACCGAAGGGAGTAAATATTTTAAGTTTTTTATTTTTCTTTTTTTTATTATTGTTCTTTAATTTTTAATTATAATTTCAGAGAAATAATAAAATCTTATTGCTTTTATTCTAAATAGGCAGAGTAATCCAAAATCATTACCTGAAATTTCATAAAAATTATATACAAAATTGTCTTAAACCATGTAACGAAATCTAATTAGAATTTTCTAACTCATAATTTTTTACATTAAATAATTGAAGGAGGGATATTCAGTGGCTTATGTTGTATGTATGGGAAGTTTTCCATCTCATGTTGGAAAGGAGGTTGGAAAAATCTTTTTAAAACTTGAAAAATTACCTGATTTTGTAAAAATTGAGCACGTTTTTAACACAGCAGCAGGCGATTACGTATTTTTCTCAATTTATAAGATTGAAGATGAAAGTAAATACTTTGAAGGCTTAAAAGCAATTACTAAGAGATTCTCGGAATATATGGACATAGCGGGCTATAAATATACTCTATATCCAGTATTAGAAGCTAAAGATACCTTAAGCATGATTGGACTAGGTTAAATTGTAATTTAATAAAAATCAAATTATTTTTTCTTTTTTTTTGTTGTATTCTCACAGATTAGATTTAAACTTGTTCTATCATATGTGATTAATTAAAACAGTATCGCAAATTTTAGATTCATAAATAGCTAAAATGGAATTACATCCGGATTATATTAAAGAAAATTTAGAACATATTGGAAAAAAAGAGGCATTAGTTCTTCTAAAAGAGTGGATTAATAGCTCAAGTGATCCAAAATTGCGCCAAAATGCTTTAATTAATTTTGGTCTAATCGATGAAGGAAAGAATTTCAAATTTTTTGAAGATCTATTTCTCTCAGACGAAGACATAAAGATTAGATTAATTGCTGGCAAAATTTTAAAAGAGAATTATTTACAGAATAAAAGACTAATTCCATTATTAGATTATACATTAAACAAATTGGACAGAGTAGAATTACAACTTTTTGCTATTAAGACCCTAAATTCAATAAAAAATGTGAAATCACGAAAAATTTTAATAGAGTATCTTAAAACTTTTATTAAGAAAGAACATATTCTTGGAATTCAAGATTTACTAAAAGAAATTTTAAATTTTAATTATAATGAAGCTATCCCCGAGTCAATTTTAGACATTTTCTTTAATTTAATTTTAAATGAGCATTATACAAAAAAATACGGATATCATGTAACATTAAGAAATGGAAAAATTATTTCATTGAATTGCGAGAGTGTTAATCTGAATAGAATTACAGAAATCAAGGGATTAGAAAACTTACACAATTTAGAACATCTTCAGTTGGAAAGAAACAATCTTGCAAATATTGATGGAATTCAAAAATTAAAAAAATTAAAATCATTAAATTTATCTTTTAATAAATTAGTAAAAATTGAAAAATTGGAGCACTTGAAAAATCTGGAAGAGGTCCATTTATCAAATAATAAGATTAGTAAAATTGAAAATTTAGATTCTTTAATCAATTTAAAAAAGTTATTCTTAAATGGTAATTTTATTGAAAAAATTGAAAATTTAACTACATTAATAAACTTGGAGGAATTAAACTTAGGTCACAATAAAATTGTTGAAATTAAAAATTTAAATACTCTAAAACAATTAAAGAGGTTAAATCTTTCTTTTAATCAAATCAAAAAGATAGAAGGATTTAATACTTTAAAGGATTTGATGTGGTTATATCTAAACGATAATGAAATTACACAAATTACTGGCTTAACATCCCTACTTAATTTAAAAGGATTATACCTTTCAAATAATTTAATTGAATGGATTGAGGGTATAGATAGTTTAGTTAATTTAAAAAAAATAGAACTCTCAAATAATAAAATTTTTAAAATTACTGGTCTAAATGCTTTAAGGAATTTGCAGGAACTCTATTTAGATAATAATAATATTCAAAGAATTGAAGAACTGGCAAATTTGGAAAGCTTAATAATGCTACATCTTGGTAGAAATAAGATATCGCATTATAGAAATGAATATGTTGAAAGTTTAAAAAATTTAAATTTCTTGTTTTTAAACGAAAATCCCTTAGATCAAGAGAGTTGGAGGCAATTCAGGGAGAGATTCAAATACCCATAGCGATAAAAATAATTTCTAAGGATTAATCAATATAAGGGTTATCTTGACTAAGATAATCGTCAAGCCAGAGCTCCATAAGAACCTCATCAATATACTCTGAGTCCATATAAAATTGCTTTTTCCTTACCCCTACAACCTCAAAACCTAATTTTTTAAACAGATGTATTGCTCTCTCATTTGTTGAAAAACTACTTAGAAGTATTTTTTCTTTATTATTTAATTTTTTAGATTCTCGAATAGCAAAATCAATAAGATTTCTTCCAATACTTAAATTTCGATATTTTTTTTTAATAATTATTCCTAAGACGCCAACATGCGCAGCTGCATCCCAATTAGAATTAGAAATTTCACATTGACCAATAATATTATGAGGAGGTTTAAGATCTGGGTTTTCAGCTACAATACAAATTTCTTTTTCTTTTTTAATATTATGATACCATGAATCCTTTTCTAATTGAGACCTCACAGGAAAGAATACAGGTAAGTAAACTCCCTCTTCAATTACTTCATTAAAATTACTCCAAACACCGTCGACATCTAATTTATTAAGATGTCTAATAATTATAGTCTCTCCAGTTTTTAACTCTAAGACTTTCTTCATTACTTAAATATAAATTTTTATAATTAAATTCCTTATGGTAATATTATGGAAGATAAAAATGATTTGCCTACCGAAGAAGAAGATGAGGAAAAAGAAAAAGTCAAAGCTTATATAGATAAAAAGAACGAGAATAAACAGAAAAAAGTTGCGAAGGATTTAGTTACGTTAACGCATGTTGAGACAAAAAAGCAAGAAATTAGTCCAGAAGCGAGAGATCTTGCACAGGCTCTAAAGGAAAGCTATTTAGAACATGACCAATTTGAAAGGTTAACAAATGATGAAATTACTATCCTTGAAACGTTTATGGGAAAACGTTTATTTTTAGAAAGAATTGCGATAATTGCTAACCAATCAAGGATGCCATTAGGAATTCCTGGTTTTAAAAAGACTGAATTAGAAGAAATTATTGAAGTTCTATTGTCAAAAGGATATATAGAATCCGAAATGGTGGGAGATAAACCTGTTTATTTTTTAACTGAACGCGGAAAATATCGTGTTCAATGAATTATAAATAATTTCTTCGAGAATTTTTTTATTAGAACATATTTAGCCGATTGATTTTTATTAATAATTTCAAAAAAAACCAATTTGCTAATCTTTTTTCAATATTAGTTTATTTATTGGAATATCTTGATATTCTTCGCTGGGATTTTCACGTCTGATTGTCAGGGGCAAGATTTTCGATCTTAGTTCTAATTGGGCAATTTTGATGGGATCTATCATATTCAATGGCTTTTCCACTAAGATAGGGGCACCGAAGCTTATTTGAAGACTACGAGCTCCAACGATTCTGGCTTTTTCGTATCTAGTTAAAAAGATTGATCCTATCTTAACATATTCTCTAACTTTTTTATATTGCTTTCTTAGTTCTCGAGATTCTAAAAAACTAGACATTTTAAACCTAAAAAAGAGTAATTTAACTTTTTAAAATGTATAATTTCATATAACTTTTATGGTTTTTACATTATCTTATGATGAATTATAATAATTAATAATGCGCAGGAGGGGAATTGAACCCCTGATTTACACGGTGTGAGCGTTTAACGTTTAATAGACTGATTAACATATTCAATGTCGTCATACCACTAGACCACCCGCGCAAAAAATGACTATACTCATCAATAAATTTAATGAGCAAAACGAATTAAATATTACCTTACTTATCAATAAATTTAGGTTATTAAAATATTGTTAATTCAATTTAAGAATTTAAGTATTTTTTAATGATCTTATAAAGTCTGTTAGTTTAAATATCTCAAATAAATTTTATCTTTAATAGTTAGAGTATTCTTATCTTTACTGGTGATTTTTATAACCACAAATGAAAAGTTTATTTCACACCCATTAATTAAACAAAATGCTATATCTCGAAGGGAATACCAAGAAAATATATTTATTAATTGTTTGAATAAAAACTGTTTAGTTGTTATTCCTACCGGTTTAGGGAAAACTATAATTGCAATCATGCTCGCTGTGCAGAGACTAACTGAAATCGAAGATTCAAAAGTAATACTTTTAGCACCCACTAAGCCTTTAGTTGAGCAACATTATAAATCTTTTTTAGAATTAACAACGCTTCCTGAAGAATCACTCATTTCTCTTACGGGAGCAATAGCTCCTGAAAAAAGAAAGGATTTATGGACAGATATAAAAATTGCATTCATGACGCCTCAAGTACTTCAAAACGACCTTATTTCAGGTTTATATTCAATTAAAGATATTTCATTAGTGATTTTTGATGAATGTCATAGGGCAGTAGGAGATTATGCCTATTGTTTTATTGCCAAAAAATATATGCATATCTCAAATAATTCTCAAATATTAGGCCTTACTGCAAGTCCAGGTTCAACTGAAGGCAAAATTAATGAAATCAAACAGAATTTATATATTAACCATATCGAAATTAGAACAGAAAAAGATTTAGATGTTAAACCTTATATCCATAGCGTCGATAATGAATGGATTAAAATTAAACTTCCAAGCGAGTTTTTAGAAGTAAAGAAAATATTAGATGAAAAACTAAAGATATGTTATAAAATTTTAAAAGAAAACGATTTGATTGGATCTTACGATTTAAATAAAATTACAAGGAAAGATCTATTAAAATTAAGCAATATCATTAATCGAAGGATTTCAACAGCTAGAGATGATGAAGAAAAATATCAAATGTTTAACGCTAAAAAGATATCAGCTAACGCAATTAGATTATCTCATATGACAGAACTAATTGAAACTCAAGGTGTGAGTGCTCTTAGAGATTATTTTGAGAAGAACGAAGAAAAGATTAAGAATAATACTGCGAATAAGTCATTAAAAGAATTATTTTTTGATAAAGATTTTAAACGAGCTAAAAATTTAACATATGAACTCTATTCTAAAGGATTGGTTCATCCAAAAGTAGAAAAATTAAAAGAAATTTTAACTAATCAGATAAATGAGAATCCTAATTCGAGAATTCTTGTTTTTTGTCATTTTAGGGATTCTGTTAATAATATTGTGAAATTTTTCGAAGAAGATAATATAATTAAAATTCATAAGTTTGTAGGACAATCAACAAGGGGATCAGATAAAGGTTTAACTCAAAAGGAGCAAATGAACCTATTGAGAGAATTTAAGGAGGGAGTTTATAATACTTTAGTTGGTACTAGTGTTGCTGAAGAAGGATTGGATATTGAAGAATGTGATATGGTTATATTTTATGATGTCGTTCCAAGTGCTATACGTTCTATTCAACGTCGCGGTCGTACTGGTAGAAAAAAAGAAGGAAAAGTTTTTGTATTAATGGCAGAAGGACCTCGAGATGAAGGTTATTATTGGGCGGAAAAAACTAAAGAGAAAAATATGAAATTAAGTCTGGAAAAAATAAAGAACACTGAAATTAAATCGCAATCTGGACAATCAAATCTTTTAAATTTTATTTCCGAAGAAAGAAATGAAGAAGTTGGATCAAAAGAGAAAGATAATCTCGATCTAAATTCGATAAAAAAGATAGAAGATGCTAATAATTATGAGATTATCTGTGATAATCGTGAAACTGCTTCTCCGGTTGTAAGAACCCTTTCATTAATGGGTATTAACCTTAAATTAGAACAATTACAAGTTGCTGATTATGTTATATCAGATAGAGTTGGGATTGAAAGAAAATCCGCTAAAGATTTTAATGATTCTATAATTGATGGAAGATTATTTACCGAATTGAGTGAACTTGGTGCAAATTTTTCAAGATCACTATTAATTTTAGAAGGAGATCCCTTCCAAGATTCAAATATAAGTGTCAATGCTCTATATGGAGCAATTACATCAATAATCCTTAACTTAGGAATTTCTATTTACAGAACAGAAAATGCTATTGAGACTGCCCAATTCTTGTACCAACTAGCAAAAAAAGAACAAACAATTACTAACTCATCACCGAAGTTAAGATTCGATAAGGCTCCTATTGAAACATCTCGTTTATTAGAATATATAGCTGCAGGAATACCTGGGGTAAATGCACTTCGAGCAAAAAATTTATTGAAGGAACTCAAGACTTTACAGAATATTTTCTTGGCAGATGTACCAGATTTAACAAAAATCGATAATATTGGAAAAAAAATCGCTCAAGAAATCTATAAAATAAGCCGTTATAAGTATAAAAATGACCAATAATCGGGTAATAATAAAATCGTTAATTTATTAAAACAATAAAAAAGATTTTTAATATTTTCAATAATAATTTATTATATTATTGAATTTTTTTGCGTAAGAATTCAATTTTTAATAAAAGATGAGTTAAGCTAGACATGATAAAGTTTAAAGTCGTCGTTGCTGGGGCTAAGAATGTTGGAAAAACAAGCTTGATCCGTCGATATGCCACTGGTAAATTCGAGAAATCAACGTTATCTACAATTGGTGTTGATTTTGAAACTAAAAAAGTGGTTGTAGATGATACAGAAATCCTACTTAATATTTGGGATTTTGCTGGAGAGAAAAAGTTTCGATTACTCTTCCCATCATATGTATCTGGTGCTTCAGGAGCTTTAATGTTATATGATGTTACAAATAAAGAATCCTTAAATGATCTCTATGATTGGATAAATGTTATTTCTTCTGTTCCTAATTCACCTAAAACTAAAATACTTATTGAAGCAAAAACTGATTTAAAAAGAAATGTAAAAAGAGAAGATGCTCTGAAACTATTTGAAAAGTATAAGTTTCAAGGGGAAATGTTAAGTACGTCATCAAAAACTGGGGAAAACGTTGAGAAGGCTTTTGAAATGCTAGGACGTGAAATTCTTAAGAATTCATTAAAGAAATGTGCTAATTGTGGAAAACACTATCCATTAGAATTAAAATTTTGCCAATATTGCGGTTCTAAGACTGTTTAGATATATTTCTTTTTTTTTGCTTCAGATTGTCTTCTTATATATTTTTCTCTTCAAATATTTCAGGTTAAATTTTAATGTTAAATCAAGATACTAGAAAAAAGCTATACTCATAAAGAAAAATTTATTTAATACAATAAATAAAAAGTACTATACTAACAAGTACTAAGGTTATATAATTTGAATTACGATATTAACCAAGACATCCAAGAGATAATTAAAAGGATCAAAAAGGATAACATTTCTTTTGAAGGCAAAACAATTTTAGTAACTGGAGGTGCTGGCTTTCTAGGTTCTTGGGTTTGTGATGTTCTTGTTGAACAGGGTGCACACTGTATCTGTTTAGACAATTTAACATCTGGAAAACCTATAAATGTACTACATTTAATGGAGAAAGACAATTTTCGCTTTATAAATCACGATATCTCTTATCCTATATATTTTGGCATGAGTTATCACCCATTAGGAATCTGCGTTGGTGATATCAAAAAAATTGATATTGTTATGCATATGGCTAGTAGAGCATCCCCATTTGAATTTAAAGAAGAACCCATATCTATTCTTAGAAGTAATACTCTAGGAACATTGAATTCTTTAGGGATAGCAAAATTCCATAACGCAATCTTTTTCTATACGAGTACATCTGAAGTATATGGAAATCCCCCAAAAGAGGCGATTCCAACACCAGAAGGGTATTTCGGGAATGTAAATCCAGTCGGACCTAGAAGTTGTTATGATGAATCCAAACGAGCTGGAGAAGCCTTTATAAAAGCTTATGAACTTCAACATAAAATGAGGACTAAAATTGTAAGAATTTTTAATACTTCGGGACCGAGAATACGACATGGTCCTACATTTGGTAGAGTTGTTCCTAACTTCATACATCAAGCCCTTCATGATGAAGATATAACTATATTTGGAGATGGTTCTCAAACTAGATCTTTTATTTATGTTGTAGATGAGATTGAAGGAATTTTAAAAATAGTGTATAAGGATGAAGCTATTGGAGAAGTTATTAATTTAGGTAATAACAAAGAATATACAATATTAGAACTAGCCCGTATTATAAAAGATTTAACCAATTCTAATTCAAAAATAGTTTTCAAACCTTTACCAATTGATGATCCTATTTATAGATGCCCAGTGATAGAAAAGGCTAAGAGAATTATAAATTGGGAGCCAACAACCCCACTAGAAGAAGGATTAAAGAAAACTATTGCTTGGTTTAAAGACAATGAACAAAACAATTAAAAGAGATGAATCTAAAGATTTTAAAATAAGTAATAAACAATTTGAGAAATTATTAAAAGTTTGCCTGATTATTGGTATTACTGTTATCTCAGGCTTTATAATTTACTTTATATTAACTCCTGAACCTGGTTTTGTTACGTTTGGAATTTTAAATGAGAATCAGGAAGCAGGAAACTATCCCAAAGAAGCCACTGTAAATGAAACAATTTCATTTTTTCTTACTGTCAAAAATGGCTTAGATAGAGAATTTATATTTAGATTTAAGATTTTAAAGGGTAATAGTGAAACAATTTTAGGTTCAAATGGCTCAAATGGAACTCTATATCAGGCTATTGGTAATTTTTCTTTAAATCCTAAAGAATCTCAAATTTACGGAGAATATAATATATCTTTTTCTGAAGTAGGGGAAGATCAGATTCTTATTGCTGAATTATGGCAAATTAAAAACGAGATTGAAGAATATTTTAATATAATGTACTGGCGACTAAATATAACTAGTTAATTTGCTCCTCCAATTATGTTTACGGAGTTAATTTTTACATAGGGCGCTTGAAACGCGCCATAAACTTTATACTCTTTTGAAACTGCATCGATTCTTTGGAATAAATCTAATAAATTTATACCTATCATTGTTTCATTTAATGATTCCTTTATTTGCCCATTTTTAATTAAATTTCCATGTAGTATCAAGCCAGAAAAATCACCAGTTGAAATATTAGGAGAATCCCCTGTATAATTCAGAATAATACCTGTATTAATCTCTTTAAGAATTTCTTCTAGAGTTGTATCTCCAGGTCTCATAATAAAATTTGTAATACCAATTGAAGGAATTGAAATATAAGAGCTTCGCGCAGCATTTCCAGTGCTTTCCACACCCTCCTTTCCAGCAGTATAACTATTATGTAATAATCCAGTTTTAAGAAATTCGCCATTTTTTAGGATAATTTTATTTTTACATGGTACTCCTTCATCATCAAATATCTGAGAACCAGCCGCACCATTTATCAATCCATTATCTTCTATATTTAAAAATTCTGAGCCTATTTTTTCACCTCTTTTATCAACTAAAAAACTTCTCTTATATTGGAAAGTATCTGCATTAATAGCTGCTGCGAGAGGACTCAAAATTAAATTTATTGTACCTTTTGGAGTTAAAACTACTGGTACTTTCATATTTTTTATCTTCTTCCTATTTAGATTCCGTTTTGCATCTTCTAAAGCAGATTGTGCAACATTTATTGCGTTTAGTTTGTCTAAATTTCTTTCTATTTGCCTTTCATAACCAGAAGATGTTTCATTACTTATTTTATCTCTTAAGATTATATTTGAAGATATTAAACAACTTGTATCCTTTTTAGAAATATTTAAACCATTAGAATTAAAAATGTAAATTTTCGAGTACCCCGAAGCAAAATTACCTGATTGAGATACAGCTGTATCATCATCTTTGCATATTTTAATCATATCATTGACAAAATTCAGTGAGTCCTCTATTTGTAAATATTTTAAATTTTTATCAAATAAATCTTGAACTTCAGGATAGTTCTTAAATGGTCCAGGTATATTTTTAAAATCTGGATCGGGTGTGGCTATTTTCATCATTTTTATAGCATTTTTACAGATTTTCTCAAGAGTGGTTTTATCTAATTTATTTGTATAAGCAAATCCTAAAGCTCCATTTTTATTGATAACCCTGATTGAAACTCCATTATCTTCTCCAATTTCATTGTTTTTTATTGAATTTTCTTCAATTTCAATATTGATATAATTACTTTTTTCAAAGTAAATATCTGCACATTTTATTTCTGAATTCTCTTTCTCAACTAATTTCAAACAAAATTCTGCAAGAGAATATATATCTGAATTCTTCAATTAGTTCAAACCTCCAACCGTGATATCTTCTATTCGTATGTAAGGTGCTCCATCACACACTCTAAGTCTTTGACCACCTTTTCCACATATACCAACTGAATAATTAAAAGTTTTTTCATTGCCAATTGCGGATATTTTATTTAAAACTTCCAAAATCATACCACTAAGAGAGACATCTCTTAAAATTTCTTTTTTTTCCCCATCTTTGATTTTATACGAAAATCTACATTTAAATTGAAAATTCCCAGTAGGAGGATCGGTATAGCCATATTGAAAATCTTCACAAAGGATTCCATTTTTTGTGTCCTCAATTATTTCTTTCAAATTCCAGTCTTTGGGCTCTAAATATGTAAATCCCATACGTACTTGAGGTCGTTCAGAACTCATGGATGCCCTACCATGTCCATTTGGGGGAACATTCATTCTTGAAGACGTTTCGATATTGTGTAAATAATTTTTTAGAATTCCATTTTCAATAATTGTCGTATTTTGTGACGGGATACCCTCATCATCTATAAAATAACTCCCAAATAATTCATATGGTAAATTAAATTTTTTTCCTTGTCCCATTGATGGATTATCAATTATATTCACTTCCTCAGAGGCAACTTTCTCACCAATCTTTCCCTCTAAGATACTTTCATTGTTTAAGACTAAATCTGCTTCGACAGCATGTCCGAATGCTTCATGAATCAATGTACCTGTCAACTTTGGATCGGTTATAATCGTGAATTTTCCTCCGACAGGAGATTTTGCTTTCAATAATTCCACGGCTTCTTTAGCGGTTTTTTTACTTAAATTTTTAGCTTTATCAGTTTCAGCAATTTCGTAACCCCCCACTCCCGCTACAGAATTTACAGAACTCTGGGTGGTTCCATTTTTATTAGTAAAAACCATGCAAAATAAACGTAAAAATGATAAATCTTGAATAATATGACTTCCAAAAGAATTTAAAAATAAAAGTTGAGAATTTCCATCCATATATATGGTGTGTGTATTTTTTACATATGAAGAAAAATTCGTCGCTATTTTCTCATGATTTTTCACGAGTTTTATTTTATCTTGAATATCGACATCCTCTAATCTCTTCTTTCTACTACTCTTAAATTCATCTACTAATGGATTATTTTGGGTGATATTAAATTTTATATTACTTAAAGATTCAGAAAGGCTAGCTAATTTAATTGCTTTCTGAAATCCTTGTTTGATGGATTCTTTATTTATATCTTTTAGAACAGAAAAACCCCAACCACCATTTTTGAATGCTCGAATTCCACAATTGATAATTTCAAAAGAAGATATTTCCTTACTTTTTTGATTAGTAAAATCTAAACTCGTACCATTATTTACTTCAGATCTGATATCCCAATATTCAACTTTTCCCTTAGCAATCTCATTTAATTGATTAATTAAATTTTCATCAATATTTTTTAATTCATCTGATATTTCCATGTTTCTTGTTTAAAGAGTAATTTGAGCAATATTTATTAATAGATTAATGAAGGTTAGTTTATCACCAAAAAAATTGAAGAATAGCTTAAATACCTTTCTTTTCTATCTTAATCATAAGATTAAACATTCTGTTAACTATTCTCTGTATTAATTCGTCTCTTTAAGTTTCTTAATGATTAAGATCGCATCATTTATTGAGCAAACCTTTGAGAATTTAGTTGAATTTTTGAATAGAAATGAATGATTACATTTCCAGCACTTCTTTGATTTTATAATTCTATTTGTATAATACCATAATCCACAAAATGTACATCGATAAAAATAGAATTTTTGTCCAACAACCATATTTATGATAATTAAATAGTAGGAAAATTTAACTTGAATTAGCCTTAAAATTTACTAATTTCTATATTA
>JBHLNL010000232.1:0-3275 GCA_048941605.1 Promethearchaeota archaeon
ACGTCTGTATGTCTTACATCTCGCGGACATCTTTCATAACATTGATAACATGTGGTACATAACCAAATATCAGGATCTTTCAACACTGATAAATCTCCTAAAACAACCTTTCTAATGATAGAACGAGTCTTTAAAGCAGTCCATCTTCCACTTTCACAGCTAGCTGTGCATGTACCACATTGAATGCACTGCCAAATATTTGATTTTCTTTCAATATTTTTGAAAAAATCTTTATCAAAATCTTCGTCTGTTTTATATTCTCTTACTTCTTCTTCTACATCAGACATTTATCATCACTTTTTTTAATTAAAAATAAAAAAAAATATTTTAATTTATATTATAATGAAACTATTTGGCCACCATTACTCATTTCTAAAAATGAGGCAGCACCAACAGGTTCTTCTACCCAGTCAAGTAGTTCTTCTCTTTTTATCCCCATTAAATCCATTGTCATTTGACATGGATATAACTTTAAATTACCGCTTTCGACACCGTCCTTAATCAATTGCATTGGATCTTCAATTCCGAATTTTTTCATCCTTTTTCTGAATATTTTTGCACCCATACCTTTCATGGGAGTAGGCATTCCAGCAACTTTAGGTTTAAATTTTTTGGTTAATAAATTCAAACCCCAAAAAGTAAAGAAAAAATTCATTTTCATATCCATAGCGTCACCTGTTGAACCAAGGATAGCCATCATCGCAAACTTTTCGAATGACTTATCCTTAACAATAAAATTTACTGTTCCGTTTTCAGCCACATATACCACCTTTTTTTTTATTTTATTCTTTTATTTTGTTTAAAGCTAATTTTTATCTGACTTTTGTCAGGTTTTTTTAAAAAATTTTAATTTTAAATTTTTGATTTTATTACATCCAAGATATTATTTTTGGCGTTGTGTCCAAAATATCTATAAGATCGTCATATTCAATAGGTCTAATATTCTCACTAATATAATCAAGAGTTATACCACGTGCTTTTAAATCTGGTACCATAACAAATAAGGTAATATTTAAATCCAGAAGGTCTTCGACTTGTTTAGGAATTCTACCTTTAGTTGTAATACCAATTACACCATCATGAATCAAAACTATTCCAATTTTTGAATTCTTAATTTTTTGTGCTTTTAAAATTGGAAGCAATTTCTCTAGATGTGTTCCAGTATTACTGCTAAATCCAAACAAATAAACCATATCAAGATTTTCTGACATTTATTTAACACCTCCTTAAAATCTAAAGCATGCTTGAGCATCTGCAATTAAATTTGCTAACTCATCAACATTAATGATTTTTAGATTTTCATACTCGATTAAATCTTCTTTTGTTAAACCAGCATCATTTAAAGATGAGTCAATTACGTAAAGTTCTAAATCTGATAAATCAGCCATTTCAAGAACTTCATCTAAGTTATCTAATCCAACTACTTCAGGAGTCGCATTCTTATTGAGGATGTATACAGCATCTCCCATAAACACGATTTTACAGTCAATATACTCTCCGAGAGCTACAAAACCAGAACCAATTCTAATAGCTTCCGCCGCAGAATTCTTGCCTACTGGTGATTGATCACTTATAATTAAAACAGATTCTACCATTTTTCTTAACCTCCTGGTCCAAATACGATTAATTTATCAGTTTCAATCGCCCAATTTGAAAAATCACCCAAGCCCTCTTCAGTTGCTCCATCGATAAACTCAGGTTGTTTTAATCCGGTTATACTAACCCATGTACTACATCCCGCTACTGGAATATTATTGTCCTGGCAAAATTGTTGAATTTTGTTTGGAATATTCCTAATCGAACTTCCACAGCTTATATCTTTTTTAAGATTGTATACTCCTGTTCCAAAGAAAAATATTCCCCTAATTTGGTTCCCCTTTTTTATTATTGATTTTCCTATCTCGAGTAACGAATCTACAGCCTCAAATTTGTATGGCTCTGTACTTATAAAGAAAGTATAAATCGTCATTGTCTTGAAGAACCTCTAAAATAGGAGTTATGTCTTCTTGATTACAAAAATTAAATTTCCATTATCTTCTCGAAGCTCTACTAATTCATCGCCCGATTTATTTAATAATGCAGGAATATCCTTTTTCGCACCAACATCATCTGCAATAACTTCAATTACTTCTCCTGAATTTAGATTTCTCAATTCTTTCTTAGTTTTCAAAACAGGCATTGGACATTTCAAGCCAGTATAATCTAATGTTTTTAAAGCCATTTTTATCACTTTTTTTAGTTTTTTTATTTATTTTTTTTGTTTTAGATATTTCATTTAATTATAAATAATGTCTATTATAGATCAAAAATACAATTAGATATTTAAAGTATAGTTTTTTTTTCTATAAACAGATAGTTTATTTAATAATTAAAACTATAATCATATAAATTTGTAGTGAAAAAAATTATAAGGTAAGAATTCTTAATAAAAATTATAATATAATATTTTTTATGTAAGAGTCAAAAACTGATAAATTACAATTTATTGTAAAAAAAATCTAAAATTGAATAAAAGGATTTGAAAGAAAATGGTCATAACAAATGGAACTTTAGATGAAACAGATAAGCATATTCTTGAATTATTACAAAATGATGCTAAAATCACTATAAAAGAAATTTCTCACAAAACTAAAAAGAGTGCTACAGCTATAAGAGCACGAATTCAACGACTTGAAAAAGAGTTGATTAAAAAATATGTTGCTCTAATTGATTGTCGTCAATTGGGATATCGTGAGATGGTTATGGCGTCTCTAAGAGTAAATGCAACAAAACCATTAGAGGATGTTAAAACCCAGATTGAAGGAATGGAAAAAATTAAGTATGCTTATGTAGTTACCGGTGAGTACCCTTTATTTATCATGGCAAAGTGTCTAGATCATTCAGATTCTATGGGTCTTATTGAAAAGCTCCGCAACCTTCCTGGAGTTGAGGAAGTTAAAACGGAGATTGTTTTGGATCGGATAAAAGAAGATCATTCAATAATTATTCCTGAATAAATAAGACAAATAAAAAAAATATTTTTTAAGAAATTAGAACTTTTAATGCTGAGCATGTAGCTTATTCTCTATAAGAGAGTGCTTTGAAATCATTTTTCCATTTTTTAAGTAGTAATCCATTACTTGGATTATGGGAGTATGTTGTTTATTATCAACTATTTTTTCAATTTCTTTATTTCCTTTTTCAGATAATGATGTTGAAATAGTTTTCCAAGTTGTTGTTGTTGTCCCATCATTGTTTTGAGATAAACTTATTTTACAATGTGTTAACATATCTTG
>JBHLNL010000087.1:0-13383 GCA_048941605.1 Promethearchaeota archaeon
TATGGAAATATATACCATATAATCCATAGGCTCCTAGAACGATACCTAATGGAATTAAAAAAAAGAACAATAAGACAAAAAAGGTTAAGGTAATGATAACTGATATAAATCCGAAGAAAGTAATAGCAATGAATTTATTATAATTTCTTTTTATTTCTTCATCTTTCATTTTACTATATTTTTCTGGTTTATGCTTATGTAAAATAATACCACATAATCCATAGACTCCTATTACGATACCTACTAGAATTAATAAAAGGAGCATTATATACATATTTAGAGAAAAGGTGTTCGCTATATAAACTAACGCTATACAGATTAAGTTAATGATAATTAATTCAAATCCGAAGAAAGCCATGATAAGAAACCTTTTATAGTTCCTTTTCATCTCCCCATCAGTTATTTTAGTTACCTTAGAAAGCATTTTTTCATTATCATCTTGCTTTTCAGAAATCTTTTTCACCTTTAATAATTGAATTTCTTATAAAAAAAATCATTATTTCAATTTAGTATGATTAATATTCAAAATTAGGACCCCTTATTTTACCTCATTTTTACTTTGACTCTTCAATTTTTACTTTCATATAAAGTTTTACAATTTTGTATGAAGATTTTTCTACTTCTTGATATAGAATTTTCGAAGATAGGCTATAGATGTTTCAGTAGAGGAAGTGAATTAATTTATCCGAGATCACGAATTAGACATTATTGATAAAGAACTTAATCTGTTAATTTCGATAATTCGAAGATCCAGTCCTGAATTTATTTAAAACTTTTCTAAGAAAAATAAGTATAGTCAGTTCGTTTCTTACTATTATAGTTTTAAAAGAGCTAAGTTATAGAGAATTTAAATTTGATAAATTTAATTTGATATCTCAAATTCATTCACTTTTCGAAATTAACAAGGAAGATAATTCTGTCGTTATCTTCTCGTAGAATTTAGATTCCGGCATAAGATATTTATTTATATGTTGGATACTGCTGATTTCAAATTCTAATTCACTTGGTAATTTTGTTTCTTTTATATATACAGCAAAAAATGCTTTATGTCGGTTTAACGCAAAATTAATTTCTTTTTGGACATATTCTGAATCTAAGATATGAGGTGTGATAAAGACAAGAAAAGCTTTACATTTTTCAATATTTTCTACAATAATTTTTCTCCAATTTTCACTTATAGGAATTCCCTCATCATACCAGATTCTTATTTTTGCCTTATTTAGATAATCTATTACTGGATAGACATGAAGTTTATCTACATGAGCATAACTTACGAATAAGTATGGTTCTTCTCCTTCATAGGCTTTAAATGGGACTTGAAATTTTTGCAGATCAGAAAGGAAACTCTCGGAAATTAACTCCTCAATTCTAGGAATATCATTCAATGTCATGAATTGCGTCTTTTTAACTCCAGAATTAAGAATTTCTAATATTTCAACATTATTTTTTAATGCTTCACAGAAATGAGATAATTTCTGAAGGGCACCATAGGTTCGCCCCTTAAACATATAACAGATGATTAAAGTTTTTACTTCTTTCATGAGTAAAGTAAAATCTAGAAATTTAACACGATCGAGAGCTTGTGAAAAAATTTCATCACTTAGGATATTAAAAGAGGAAAGAAGTTCTCCAATACGGTTAACATCGAATGTCATATCTGCAGTGAAAGGATTAGAAAAGATTATATTCCCTTCCTTAGAAATGATAGCAAGCAAAATTGATTGCTCAATCTCAAATTCTTCTTGTTCAGATATTTCTTTTTTGGCCATTGAACTTACTTGTTCGTCTAATCGTGCTAGGTCAATACGTTCTTCTAAAGAACTATCTGACTTCTTCAAATTTTCCCATATATTTAATTGTCTAATTACGATATCATGTTCGTTCGAAATTTTCACAGCTAGTAATTTGAGTCCATTTTTTTCAGCAATTTGTTGACCTTGTGTTAACAATTGTCTCGCTTTTTTCAAATTCAAAGATATCAAAGCTAATTTAGCTTGCAATAGATAAGTTTCTCCTAATATCCAAAATGAATTTGATTTTTCAGCACTTTCAATCAGTTGAGCAATATAGGATTCCAACTCTTCTAAAACTTCTAATTCTTTGGTTATTTGTAATTCAATTAGAAGCAGTTCACATAAGTTAAATAAGACTTTAATCGTTGAATATCTATCAATTTCATAATCCTCAAGGAGTAATTTTAATATTTCTTCAGCTTTAACTCGATTATGGGCTCGAAGACTTGTTTTTAATAGCATAGCTTTGTTTAAGAGATAACTATAATCAATAACTTTATCTTTTATTTGATTCTTTAATTCCTCCAATTTTTGAAGTTTCTGATTTGCATGTTCAAAATCACCCTTTTCAATTAAAACTTGAATTAAGAAATCATATATTCCTGCATAACGTTCCAAGTCTCCTACTTCATTGTATAGTGTTAAACTTTGTTCTAAGCAATCTAATGCACGATCTAGTTCACCCCTCTTTCTATAATTTTCACTTGCATTATTAAGAACACCAGCCACACGGCTTTTATTGTTTAACTCTTTGAAAATCTTTAAACTTTGTTCAAAATTTGAAATAGCTAGATCTACTTCCCCTTTAAAACCATATAAACAACCGATAAAGTCAAGTCCCATACCTATATAGAATTTTATATTGTTTTCTCTGGCGATAGTAATACCTTGTTTTATAAATTCTAAACCACGGTCCAATTCGGCTCTGTGAACACCAATTATCCAACCAAATTGTAAAATAGAACTAGCGATTTCCCGTTTTCCACCAACTTTTTTTCGCAAAACTAAACTGCGCTCACAGTGCTCTAATGCTAAATCTGTATTACGGGTTTTTTCATAATACCGAGCTTTGGCATAATGTATTAAAGCTTCTCTTTTCTCGTAATTTTTATGTTCATCTCGTTTTAATGTTTTCAATAGAGTTTCCCCTTGATTAATTATATTAAATACTTTTTCATATTCGTGAAGTTCACTTAGGCTGCGGGCTATTTTCATCAAGGCATTAATAGAAAGAAAACTTTTTCCTAAACCCAAACTCTCTTTGTAAGTTTCCTGACCCAACTTCACAACTTTTTTATATAACCCCTGTTGAAAGAAGATTTCGCACTCGAGTAGATGGTATGATACAAGATCTTCAAGAGATTTTTCTCCCTTCTCCTCGAAATTTTTAATTAACAATAAAGCTTCTTCATGCTCTCCTTTATCAATTAGTTTCTCTACTTGAATTAATCCCGTTGATTCTGAATTTAGCATCTGATGAATACTCGATTTCTATTGTTTAATAGATTGATACTATTTTAAATTGTTTCCTATTAATATAAAGATTTTCCCTAATTTATATCAGGTTTGGTATAATTGGAAAATCATTATTTATAGCGAAAAAATAGAATTCCAAAAAGAAATTTTAAAATTTAAGGAATTTACTCAATTTTTACGAGTAAAATATAATGTTAATTTATTCCTCTGCCTCTAAGTGTAATTTATATTCATCAATCCATTTAGTATGTGCTTGGGAGATCAAATTTTCGACTCTTTTAACGAATAATGCTTTCTTATCTTGAACTGTTTCGTAATCATTAGAATTTGCTTTAAAATAATATTGTTCTTTTTTTAATAATTCAGCGGTACTTCGATAATTTACCCAATGCTCCTGGAACTTAAATGTTCGGATCAACGAAGCTAGAACTACAGTTAGAACGGAAGTAAGTATAGAAATCCATCGTAAAGTTGTAAATGCTTCAGATATGTAATCAATAACTATTAATATTGGAGTCATTGCAGAGCAAATGATTAATACTATCTCAAGATATGTAAACCAATGTTTACTACTTTTAGATTTCTTTTCATACCAACTTATTTGACTTTCATATCTCTCTTTTAGATATTTCTCAAATTCGGATTCATCCATTTCAGGTCATTTAAACTTTTATTGTTGAAATTAATTGAATTAATTTAAATACTACATTTCATCATTTTTAACTTTTTATTAATACCTTCAGTTTTTTAAGCAGATAAAGTTTGGGAAAGTACTTGATTTATTTTTTCATAAAAGTCATTTTCAGGCATGAGATATTTCATAATAGATTGAATATCAGCGATTTCAAATTCTAATTCACTGGGTAATTCAGTCTCTTTTAGATAAACGCCAATAAATGGTTTTCGCTTTTTAAGGGCAAAACTAATCTCTTTTCTTACATATTCAGAATCGATTATTTGCGGAGTAATGAATACGAGAAATGCACTACATCGTTCTAAATTTTCTACAATCGATTTTTTCCAATTTTCACTAACTGGAATTCCTTCATCATACCAGATATTAATTCCCATATTGTTAATAGTGTCTATTATTGGATAAACTTGAAGTTTGTTAGTATGAGCATAACTGACGAATGTATACGGCCCATCTCCCACGTATGCTTTAAATGGGACTTGAAAATCTTTTGGACCAGACATAAAACTCTCGATTATTAATTCCTCAAGAGAAGGACTCTCATTTATTTCTACTATCGTACCTTTATTATCAGCATTTTCTAAGATTTCCTTAATTTTCATATTTTTTTTTATAGAATCAGAAAAGTGAACTAATTTTTGTCGAGCACTATAAGTCTGACCCTGAAACATATAACAAATAGTAAAATGGTCAATCAATCTAATGAGAATTGTATTATCACCGAATTTTATACGATCAAATTTTTCAGAAAAAGCTTTATCACTCAATGTTGTAAAAGAAGATAAGAATTCACTAAGGTTATTTTCATTTATCGTCATCTCTGAGGAAAATGGATTAAATAATAAGATAGAACCCTTACTAGTTAATATAACAAGCAAAACAGGTTTTTCAATTTTCAAGCTAGGAGTTTTTCCTGTAGTTTTTCTAATCATACGCAATGTTTGATCACTTAAACTAACTAATTCTAATCGATCTTCGATTGGGGCATTAGATTCTTTTAAATTCTCCCATAAGTCCAATTTTTTGAGTAAATCATCATGTTCGCTTGAAATTTTCTGTCCTAATAGTTCATAACCATATTTTTCTGCAATATCTTGCGCTTTGGAGAACAAGTAACGAGCATCTTTCAAGTCTAGTGTTATTAAAGCCAATTTAGCTTGTAAAACATATGTTTCGGCAAAGAATTTATAATTGCGCGATTTCTCAGTTAAATCTAATAATTCATTAATTAATGGTTTTATTTCTTCTATTATATCCATCTCACTTGTTATTTTAAGCTCATCGAGTAATAGATCACATAAATGAATTAATGCTTCTATTTTTGTTTCAACACCCGCATTCTCTTCACGAATTAATAACCTCAGCAGTTTTTCTGCTTTCGCTCGATTTTGAGTTCTTAGGCTAGTTTTTAAAATGAGAGCTTCACTAAAACGATAATGATTATTAATTTGTGGAGTTCCCACTGCATTTTTTAATTTTTTAAATCTTTCTAAATACTCTTGAGCAGGTTTAATTTCAGCCTTATCAATGTATAATTGTATTAAATTTGCATAATTAATAGCAACCATCCAATTATTCCCAATACTTTCCTGTATTACTAAATATTTTTCCATTAATTCTATTGATTTGTCTAATTCTCCTTTCTCTCGGTAAACCAATGAAATATTACTCAGAGTCCCAGTATGAAAAAGTAAATCATTTGTTTTTTCGAAATATTTCAGAGCTAGTCCATAATATGATAAAGATTTTTCAAAATCCCCCTTTATATAGTATGCTGTACCAAGATTATGATTTGAATAAGCAATTAATCTCTGATAATGAATTTCCTCAGCAATTTCATGACATCGTCTTATATACAATAAATATTGATCAAAATCACTTTTTGATATATTATATATGGTTGCAAGTCCATTAAGGGATTCAGCAATCTCATATTTATTCCCTATCTTTTCACGCAATTCAAGACTCTGAGTAATATATTTCATGCTTTCATTTGAATTACCTTGAAAGAAGAGAATTACTCCTTTAATATAAGCAATATAAGCTTCTATTTGTTCAAGTTTAGTTGGTGATTGTTGCGAAAGTTTCTCATATAATTGTTCACTTATTTTTACTAAATTAGAGGCTTTATCTAAATCAGCACACATTGATTTAGCAAATGCCATATTTAGAACAGCATTTATTGAATGTACGTAATCCGTAGAATTTTGAGTCTTCTGGTATGCTTGTTCAGCAGTACTATAAGCTTCTACCCACTTACCTAGTCTAATAAAAAGAGAGCTTAATAATATTTGATCAGATAAAGACAAATTTATCCCTTCCCCGAGTTTGTTTAAGATAGGCATAGCTTCAAAATCTTTACCTTCATTCATAAGAGCTTCTGCTTTTTTTAAGTTTTTATTTGTGCTCGACATATCCTTCCTATATATATCATTCTTTTTTTATGCCATTGGGCATTAAATTGATGCAAGAAATTTCTAATTTTTTATAAAAGTCTAAAGATCCTTCAATACTTTCACAGATTAATCCTTTATAATAGCTAATATATAGTTAAGATATTAGTCTTACTAAAATTAAAGATTTTTATTCTCTTTATTTTTGAAAGATCTTATCTAGTACTAGTTTTAATTTTTCCAACTGCTTGTATAAATTATATCAGCCCTAACCTCCTTAACATTACATGGAAGACATATTTTAAATTCGATTTTATTTATTTTTTCCTCTTTTGATCAATTTTTATTTTTTCCTTATCTTCATAGGATTTAATTGGTTTTGAAGTGTCAAGTGGAGCACCACAAGCCCAGCACACATTTTCTAAATCAGTGAGTGTACGAGCACAGTTTTCACAATAGATAGCATCGCACGAACAATTATACATATAGCCGATTATCTCTCCCCTGCAGATCAAACAAATTTTTTTATCTTTTTGGACAGTAACTGTCTGTTCAGCGGCTAATTTGATATTTCTTTCAATAAATAGATCATTTATCAATGGTTTAATCGAGGGGATATCTTTAAGTTCGACAAGCTTGTTAATTTTAAGGTATTTATTAAAAGTTTCCCATAAACTAATATCTTTTTGAATGTTTTCAATAAAATATTCTATTCTAAGTGATGCTATATATGTTGGACCTTTATACAAATAACATATCAGAAAAGGTGATTGAAGTTTCATAAGGAGATTATATTTACCAAATTTTGCACGATCGAGCCCTTGAGAAAATACCTCATCACTAAAAGAATTTATCGCAGTTAAAAAACTTCCAAAGAGATGTTCCTCAAATTTCCATTCTTTATCAAACGATTGAGAAAAAACAGGTACCCCACCTTCTGATACAATTAATACAATAATAGGTTCTTCAGATGATATTTCAACCGGTTCTATAGCTTCCTTATGAATCATTCTGCCCATCTGTTCATTTAGCTTTGCTAATTTTATTCGTTCACTTAATGGGGTTTCTGATTCTTTAATTTCTTCCCATATATTTAATTGTTTGAGCAATTCATCATGTTCATTTGAGATTTTAATAGCTAATAGATCCATTCCATATTTTTTTGCAATTTGTTGAGCTTGAGTTAAATATTTCCTCGCTTCTTTCACTTCTAGAGATATTAACGCCAATTTTGCCTGCAAAATATAAGTTTCGCAAAGAATCAGGTATGAATGCGAGTTCTTAGCTATATCAAGAAGCTTATTGATTAAGGGGTGAATATCATCAAGTACTTCTAAGTTATTGGATGAATGTAATTCAGTTAAATATAACTCACATAAGTTGATTAATATACTTATTGTAAGAGAAAACCTCTCATTACCCACTTTTCCTAGGATAGATTTCATTAATTCCTCTGCTTTTGCTTTGTCGCGTGTTCGGGAACTCTTTTTAAGTATCAATGAATCATAAAAAGATATCCACAAGTCCATTATTGGATAATTTAATTGCAGATTTATCTGTTTTAATCTGTTTAAATATTCATTAGCAAGATTTATATCTTTTTTTTCAATAGAGACTTCAAAAGCAATAGATAGAGGTACAATAAAGCCTCTTATGAGAGATGGACCTAGTTCTTCATATATTTCTAAAGCCTTTTCTATATATTTCAAAGCTTGATCAGAATCTCCTTTTTGCTGCATCAATTCGCCTATGTAGCAATATAAATTTGCAATTTGAGGTTTATTATTGATTTCAGTGTAGAGTTTTAAAGTTTCCTGATAAATAGTGAGTGTTTTATTAATATCACCTTTTAAAGAATAGGAATTTCCCAAATTAGATAATACAAAGGCAGTTCCAAACTTATTGTTATTATCCATAGTAATTTTTAAAGCTTGCTCAAGATACATTATAGAATTATCTAACTCACCTTTAGAATTATAGAGAGTTAAGCCAATACACATAAGTGTCATCGCTTTTCCGAGAGGCCAATCTATTTTATCCCATAGTGATAAACTATATTCTAAGTACTCTAAACCCTTATCAGCATCATTTAAAGATATTAAATATCCTTTAATATGATTTAGATTGGCTTCAACACGAATGTAATCTACTGATGATTCTTTAGTAATAGTTTTAAATAATTCTTCTGATTTTTTAATTAATTCATAGGACTCATCAAATTCTCCTTGCCAATTATTCACTAACGCGATCAGATTTAAAGCCTCTACTGCTTTTAGATTCTCTCCTACTCTTGAACTTTCTTCATAAGCTTTTTCAGCTACTTTAATAGATTCTTCATATTTTCCAAGAAACATTAACATTCTTGCTTGAATGAGTGTAACTGATATTTTTTGATGAAGTGGAATATTTTCTTGTTTTTCAAGCTTTATTAGAACATTTATAGCATCTGAGTATTTGTTTTCTTCTATTAGTTGTTCAGCCAATATTAAATCTTCCGGTTTATCTTCTTCCTCTATTGCAGGCTCGTTCATTTTGAGATTCCTAAAAAAATCAACTAGATTTCTAAATAATATAACTTCTCATTTAATTATAATAGATATTATTATCAATATCTATATAAATCTGATAAATTAGATAAGGATCTAAAATTTATCTCTTAAAAAGAGCATTATAGCTTTTTGAATATGTAATCTATTTTCAGCCTCATCAAATACAATTGATTGAGGACCATCGATGACTTCTGCTGTTTGTTCATATCCTCTCATAGCAGGTAGACAATTCATAAAGACAGCATCTGTTTTTGCTGCTTTCATTACTAACGATGTAACTTGAAAAGGCATAAACGCTTTTTTCCGTTCTTCTTCTTGTTCCTGAGGTATCCCATAACTCATCCAACTATCTGTATAAATTACATTTGCATCTTGAGCCGCTTCAATAACATCATTAACTACTCTCACAGTAGCACCAGTTTTCTTAGATATCTCTGAAACTTCATCTATTACCATTTGTTCAGGAGAATATTCTGGAGCATTAGGACACGAAACATCCATTTCCCAGCCAAAAATTGCACACATTCGCATTAAATCATAAGTAACATTATTGTGCGCATCACCAAAATAGGAGAGTTTCATTTTATCTAAAGTGTTCTTCTTTTCTTTAATCGTTTGAAAATCACCAAGAATCTGGCAAGGATGAGCGAAATCATCAAGCATGTTAATCACCGGAACATCGGCATATTTAGCAAGATCCCAAATATCTTGACGTTTAAAAACACGCGCAGCAATGATATTCACAAATCGAGATGCGACTTTTGCTGTGTCTGATATATTCTCTTTTTTACCTAAAGGTGAATCTTTTATTGAATAAAATATCGCATGACCACCTAATTGTTGCATCCCAGTTTCAAATGAGATTCTTGTTCTCAAGGAAGGTTTTTCAAATAGCATGAGTAAGGTTTCTCCTTCTAAAGAAGAACTAAACTTTTTAGGATTGTTCTTTACTTCAATTCCCATATTAATAACTTTTTCACATTCTTCTTTTGATAAATCTGAGACTTTTAAAAGATGTCGAACCATTTTTAATACAACCAACTTTTAAACTTTAATTATATAATAAAAAGAAAGATTAGATATAAATCAAACAAGATCAAATTTATCTTATATCGGGCGACGTAATACTTTTCCAGGTAATTTTCTTTTTTGTTTATTATCATCAACAACAATAATTCCATTTACAATAACATAAGGGATTCCCTCAGGAAATTGATGAGGATTTTCAAATGTAGCTTTATCTATTACGGTGTCTGGATTAAAAATGACAATATCTGCCCAAAAATTCTCTTTTATCAATCCACGATCTGTTAATCCCAGTCTCAATGCTGGGAAAGAAGTCATTCTTCGAATAGCATCTTCTAGTGTTAAAAGTTTTTCTTCTCTGACATACTTCCCTAAGATTCTGGGATATGTTCCGTAAAAACGGGGGTGAAACTTTCCAAGGCTAGGATTATTAGGTATTCCTAATCCATCAGTACCAACCATATGATACTTTCCTGTCATTATTCTTCGGATATCCTCTTCACCCATAGTTTCAACTGTGACTGTAGAACCACCTTCATCATCAATAATAATTGAAAACATTGCTTCCCATTCATCTTTCAATCCTTTATTTTTAGAGATTTCAGTTAGATTTTTGCCTTCGCTATCCTTCCATCTTTCTGACACAACAGATGAGATATATATACTTTCAAAACCATTTTTTCCAATAAAATTTTCCCATCCTTCTACTCCTTTTTCAGTATCATCCTTAATTCTCTCTTGATCAGACACTTTCTTTATTCGTTCAAGTAATGCATCAGGACCACCTTCGTGAACCCACGGAGGAAGCATTGCAGTTAAAGAGGTGAATCCTCTATTATATGGATATTGATCATATGTAATACTAATCCCTCTCTTGTTTGCTTCTTCTATAATTTTGAGTGTATCCCTGCTTTTGCCCCAATAGTTTTTTCCTGATATCTTATGATGTGCTATATGACCCCCCCTACATTTTGATTTCTCTACAATTTCAATTACTTCATTAACAGCATCAATAACATACTCTCCCTCACCACGTATATGAGAAAAATAAAGCCCATTATATTGAGAAAGAACTTTAGCTACTTCTATTATTTCTTCAGTTTTAGCATAAACTTGAGGCGCATAAATAAGTCCTGTACTCATTCCAAAAGCTCCTGCATCCATTGCTTCTGCAACATACTCTCTCATTTTCTCATATTCATCTGAATTAGGTGGGCGGTTCTCATACCCTGGACCACCTGCTATTCGAATATTTTCATATCCAACAACAGGGACTATATTAATTGTACATCGGTCTTTCTCTACTCTTTCAAGATATTCCTTAAAAGAATTCCAGGTAAAAATATAATCCTCATATAGTGGTATTGTTCTCGCGTAAAACTTCCGGAATTCTTCTATCCGATCAGGATGAATTGGAGCAAAACTGTTTCCACACATACCTATAACGTTAGTTGTTATTCCTTGACGAATAAATGATTCTAATTTATTGAAGATAGGTAAGATAAAATCAGTATGAGAATGCATATCAATGAAACCAGGACATATAATCATATTTGTAGCATCAATCTCTCTAGATGCATTTTCTTTTATCTTTGGTCTAATTTTTGCTATTTTTTCATTTTTAATTCCAATTTCACCATGATACCATGGATTTCCCGTTCCATCTATTATTCTTCCATTTCTAATAATAATATCAAAACTAATTAGAGACCACCTATTTTATTTAATTTTATTTTAATTCTTCTTCCACACCAAAATCGCGTTCAGATGAAAGAGTTTCTAAAATCTCTTTATCTTTTGAAGATAATTTTTCAGTTAACACACGACTTAAAAGTTCTCCTAATCCTGGCCCTAACATGAATCCTTGACCACACATACCAACAGCATTAATATATCCTTCAATTTCATTAACTTTCCCTATAATTGGATTTCCATCTGGAGTCATGGGATATAAACCACGCCATGTTCGCCTAATTTTAATGTTTCTTAAACGTGGTAGAAGTTGGATCATTCTTTTTGAGATTTGAGGTAGAAAAGAACTTGTTTCTCTACGATCAGTTCCTATAATATTAGGATTAGGAGTTAAGCAAAAAATTATTTTTCCTTCTTTATTTTGATAAAAATAATAATTTTTGGAATCTCCAAACTTTAGATCAGAGTATGGTCTAATATCAACTATCATGGGCTTAAAAAAATTCTTTACTGGTTCGGTTATTCCTGCTTCGTGCGATTCTGGGGTGATGGGTATATTAATATCAATCATCTTGCCTACTTCCTTAGCGTGAGCTCCAGCAGCATTAATAACTGCTTTTGTTTTATATATTCCTTTAGTTGTTTTTACACCGACTATCTCATTTTTTTCTCTAAGTATATCTATGACTTCTTCATTAAAATTATATTTGGTACCTAATTTTTTTGATTCTCGATAAAAAGAATGTAAAGCTAATAAAGGCGATGCATTTCCATCTTCTGGACTGTATGTACCACCCAATAAATTATGGTTATTAATACCTGGTATTATTTCCTTAACCTTTTTTGCATCTACATAATTTATATTTAAGCCATAGCCTTTCTGAATTTTCACTGTTTCCTTTAATAAATTTTCATGTTCTTTAGTATATGCTAAGAAAGTATAACCTCCTTGAGACCACCAAATATCTTCATCATATTCTTCTTCCCATGTGGAAAATATTTCTATTGATCGTTGGCATAACCATATTTTTCCTTTATGAGAATGAGTAGCTCTAATACCTCCAATAGCATGCTTATTGTCTGCTTGGGCGACTGATGGTAATGAATCGATTACTAACGTCGTAAGGCCATTTCCAGCAGTAGCTAATGCCGTAGGGACTCCAACACTCCCCGCACCTATTATAACTACATCATACTCCAAGATTTATAAACCCTCCTTTTTATTATCTGTATTAGCAAAAATTCCCATAGGAACCTCAATAAATAAGGGTCGCTTTGTACCAGGCGTAATTTCGTCTACAGATAAACCTTCCTCCTGAAATATTCTCTCAATTAGAGGTGTACATGTTTTACCTCCGCACGCTCCCATTCCCACTTTAGTTAATGCTTTTAATTCATTGAAATCTCTTACCCCTGTGCGTATCCATTTTCGAATTTCTCCTACTGAAACACGTTCGCATCTGCAAACTATAATTTCATCATCGGTGAATGATTTTTGATACAAATCTATTGGTTCATTATATCTGGTTTTATAATGTTTAATTGCTACAGCTTTTTTAGCAATTTCAGATGGTAATTTAATAGTTATTAATTGAGATTTAGGAAATTCTTTCAATATTCTCGATCTATGGATTTCATATGTTCCTAATTCTCCTTCATTGCTAACAACAATAACTTTTTGTCCTTTCTCTAATTTGTTTTCAGTTAGTTCGAATGGAAAAGTAACTAATGGATTTTTTTTATCTTTTCGATAATCAAAT
>JBHLNL010000088.1:0-13340 GCA_048941605.1 Promethearchaeota archaeon
GGTGTTTCTGTGGCTTTAGATTCATCACAAAATGTATATGTAGTTGGTAGTACTTCAAGTTATGGTGCGGGTTATAATGATCTTTTTCTGTTAAAATATAACAACTATGGAGACTTGATCTGGAATATAACATACGGAACGGAGAATATTGAGGAGGGTTGGCCAATCGTAATTGATTGGCAAGATAGTATATACGTTGGTGGTGAGTTTTATGACATACAAACATATGAATCTTCTATATTTATCGCTAAGTTCAACCAAAACGGTAATCAATTATGGAATATGACCTACGATATATCTGAGTCTACAGAATATTTGTATGATATGAAAATGAGCTCATCTGGAGATATTTATCTTACGGGAGGAGAATACTTTTCTGGAACAACATACATGGATGTATACTTAATAAAATTTAATTATGAGTTATCTGAATTTGTAATAATTAGCCCTGTGGAAACAGTGTACACTGAACCGATGAATGGATATTATCTTGCTACTTATGGTTTTGAAAATGATCCCAACGGTGAATTTCCATACGAATGGAGCCCTAAATCAAATGGTGGTACTTGTCGAGTTATCCAATCCTTGGGTGATCATATGAAAGTAGTAGAATTACATGATTCAATTCTACCTGACAAGACTATAGGGATGACTAATAATTTTACGTCTAAACAAAAAGAAGGAATGGTTGAGTTTTATTTTCGTTCAAATAATGCGAATAAAAAGACTGAGATCTTTCTTTATGAAAATTCTACTAGCGATGGAATCTTTTTGGCAATTATGAATCATAATCTTTATTATTATAAGGATATGACATATTTTGGATTAGGAACACCAATTGAAAATGATACTTGGTATCATATTCTCATTCAATTCAATTCTACTACAGATAAATTTAAACTTTGGGTAAATGGGATTAGAGTTGAATGGGTAGGAAATGTGTTTCCATATCAAACTAACAATACAGGGATGAGGCATTTAAGTTTCTCAACAGGTTTCTATGATGAGGATTATTATTCATATTTTGATAGTATTGGATATTCATGGCATCCCAGCTATAATATAGGTGATAATTTAGATGAAGGTTTGCTACTAGATTTTAAATCGAAATATCCATTGGAATGGAAAGCATATTCTCTTGATGAACAAAATAATATTTCCATATCAGGCAATAATGTGATTCCATTTCCAGAAGATGGGCCTCATTCTATTCAAGTTTTTGGCAATGTTTCATCCGGTAAAATTTATGAAACTGAAAAGCGATCCTTTATTGTAGATACCAAAATTCCAGAAATTTTGATACTTTCTCCGATTGCAAATAAAATATATGGTGAGCTAGCCCCAAAATATAATTTATCAATTTTTGAAGAAAACTTGATATCAGTGTGGTATACGATGGACGGCGGAATCACTAATTTTTCGATAACTGATTTAAACGATTACCTTGATCAAGAGGCTTGGTTATCCTTTTCTGATGGCCCAATTACTGTAGAATTTTATGCAAGAGACATTGCTGGGCGTATTGGATATAAGAATATTACAATTATAAAAGATGTAATTTACCCTCTTACAATAGAAATTGTTGATTTCTTATTTTCTACAGAAGCGTTTAACCTAACATTTTACATCTATAATGAAACTGGGGATAGTATTGATTTTGCAGATATTCAAATATGGTGGGATGGGACAGATGTGTCAACTGATGTTCAAAACCTTGGAAATGGACTATATTTCATAAGTTTAAAACCAATAACTGTGATACCTGGTCAAGATCCTATTATTCTTCAAATAATCGCATATGCTTCAGGTTATGATGGAAAATACTTTGAAACTGCTATTTCAGTTGATCCCGATACACTAGATAAAGATACCCCAGTAGATTGGCGAGGAGATAAGTTCCCTGTTGAAATTGTTATAATCTCGACATCATTGAGTGTTGCTGTAGTTCTTGGGGTAGGAATTTATATTTTTATGAGAAGAAGAAAGAAATTACTAGATTAAGGTGATAAAGATAAAAAAAGTAAAAATTAAGAGTTTGTCATATAGGAGAGAATTTTTGAGACATAACTTTATTAAAAAGATATCAAAACATAGAATAAAGCAATTTTACATAGTCTTCATTCTTTTTACTCTCTCAACATTAATATTCTTTGTTAAAATGCCAAAAGTAAGAGCTGCTCCTGATATTTATTTTGAGGATTTTACAACGACAACCTATAAAGATTCTGGACCGTCTACAATATCTGGTTGGGGAACTGGATCAATATTTTTGCCACCAAGAAATCCTACCCTAGCAGGATCAATTAGTATTCCTAGTACTACTATGGATGTTCATGTTTCTGGTAATTACGCTTATGTGACTTATATGGATGCTGGTATGAAGATTATTGATATTAGCAATCCAAATAGTCCTATTGAAGTGGGAACTTGTGTTACACCTCGTTGGGGAGAGAGAGTTTATGTTTCAGGTAATTATGCTTATGTTACATGTGATGGAAACGGTCTACAAGTTATAAATATTGGTAATCCTTCCAATCCGTTCATTGTAGGGTCGTGGGATACACCATATTATACCAGTGATGTGTTTGTCTCTGGTAATTATGCTTATGTGGGTGATGAAATTGCTGGATTACAAATCGTAGATGTTAGCACACCTTCAAATCCAACTACAGCAGGATCTAGAGATACACCAGGAGAGCCTGACGCTATATATGTTTCAGGAAACTATGCTTATATCGCGGACTGGAATTCACACTTAATGATCATAATGGATGTTAGCAACCCAGCAAATCCAACAATTACCTCATCTTTTGATATTGGTGGTTACGCCAGGGGGATATACGTAGTCGGAAATTATGCATATATTGGGCAGGTAAGTTCCGATTTACTTTTAGTCGTTGATGTTAGTGATCCTTCTAATCCTAGTATCGTTGGTTCATGCCCTCTTCGATGGCTTATAAGCATATTTGCTGTTGGTAATTATGTCTATGTTGGGAGTGTGTCTGTTGGATTTCACGTTGTTAATGTTGCTGATCCTACAAATCCTATTCCCGAGGGAACCTTTGGGTTTGCAGATACTGGCTATGGTCTTCATGTTGCTGGGAATTATGCTTATGTAGCTGGGGGAAATAATGATCTATTAATTCTTGAACTTCACGAAAATCAATTTAATCCTATAGCTACAGCTCAATCGTTAGCTGTTTTCACAGGACTAGAATCAGAAGTTTTAGAAAGTGCTACTTTATCAGCATCTCATGCAATACTTCCAAATACTGTTATTAATTACTATCTTTCGGCTAATAACGGGCAAGATTGGCAATCTGTTACATTGAATGTAGAATTATTGTTTAATCACACTGGGAATCAATTGAAATGGAGAGCGGTTTTAACAACTTCAGATTATTCTATAACACCAGAAATTTTTAACATTACTATAGAGTATACGACTAATATAAGAGCACCCCTTTTATTTTCTCCGTTGAATGCCACCATAACTAATAATGCAAATCCTACTTTTCGATGGGAAAACATTTCTGGAACCGAAAATTATCAATTCCAATTAGATACAGAAATAAGCTTTAGTACACCAAATCTTATTAATATAACAGTTGCTTCAACTGAGTATGTACCTTTATCTCCTCTATCTGATGGGACTTGGTATTGGAGAGTTGTCGCTATTGGTTCTGGAGGAAGTTTTGGAACATTTTCAGCAATTAGGACGTACACAGTAGATACTACCCCACCAGCAAGTCCACTTTTACTTTCCCCTTCTGATGGAACTAGTATTAATTATGATATGCCTCAATTTGAGTGGGTTGAAATTACTGATGCTGTCAATTACACATTATATATAGATACATCTCTGTCCTTTAATTCCCCTAACCTCATTACCGTAAACACAGTTTCAAACAATTATAATTCTGTTGATAGCTTAATTGAGGGCTTATGGTATTGGAAGGTGTGTGCTTATGATTTAGTAGGCAATCAAGGTTCATTTGGTGGACCAAATAGCTTTATAATTGATTTAACACCACCTAATATTCCCTTTTTAATTTTACCTTATGCCTTTATCAATAATAATACACCTACTTTTATATGGAGTAATGTCCCTGATACAGATTATTATCTTTTAGAATTAGACACTTCTTTATCTTTTTCTTCTCCTGATTACAGAATATATAATGATATAACTTCAGCTAGCTTTACTTTAACTTCACCTTTATCTGAACAAACATGGTATTGGAGAGTATGTGCTTATGATGATGCTGAGAATTATGGACCGTATTCAGATTCAAAAATGTTAACAATTGATATAACTAATCCGATTATCGATAATCCTTCAGACATATCCTTTAATGAGGGTAGAATGGGATTTAATATAACTTGGAATGTATCCGATCTTAATCCTAATTTCTTCACTATTTCAAAAAATGATATAATTATTAAAAGTAGTATTTGGTCTGGAAATCCAATTAATATAAACCTTGATGGATTTTCTAGCGGAACTTATGTATTAAATTGTACTGTTTTTGATAAAGCAGGGAATAGTATAAGTGATATCGTTGTTGTAACTGTAAGAGGTCCTACTACAATATCTTTTGGATATATAATTATTCCATTTTCAATCATAGCAATAGTCTCATTAACTGTACTAACTGTAAGGAAAATAATTCGAAGAAATTCTTGAAAGTTAAACACTTAATAAAATTTCTTTTTTATATTTTTTTTTATAAATTTTAAAATAAATAAAATTCACAAGATGGATAATTCTTCTAGTCACCAAATATAATCTTACTACAATTAGACAAATTGCTACAAACAACTGGTCTCCTCTCTTTTTACTTCGAGCTTTGGCATTTTTTGCGTCTAATGTCATTGAAACTTTGAATACCTTAGGAATTTCTGATGTATAACTTTCAGTTATATATATGTTTTATAAAATTTAACTGAATTTTTAGGACATATAAAAAAGAATCATTAAAATTTATATATCAGAGTGATTTAGAACTATACACTTTTATATATAATTGATTAATTTAAAGGTTTGAACTAAATTGCTTGAAGGATCTAAAATTAATTTAAGAGTTATAGAGCAGGAAGATATTCCCCTTTATCATGAGTGGATTAATACACCTGAAATTATGGGTATGTATAATGCTCATGCATTTAGACAAATCTCAAAAGATTTTTTGAAGAATATTATGAGTAATATAGGTGATAATCTTCAAATTTTCATAATTGAAAAAAAAGATAAAACTAGAATTGGTTTAATATTATATTTTTTAGTAAAAGGAGGACCTGTCGAATTATTAGAGATTGGTAGTATATTAATCCCATCTGAACGACAGAAGGGGTTCGGTAAAGAAGCAGTCACCATTTTTTTAGATTATTTGTTTTTAACGAAAAACATATCGCGTGTTCAAGCAACTACAGATGTTAGAAATATTGGAGCTCAAAATGTTCTCGAAAAGACAGGCTTCACTAAAGAAGGAATTATACGAAATATGATATTTAATCAAGGCAAATGGAGAGATTTTGCTCTTTATAGTATTCTTAGAACGGAATGGAAAGAACCTAAAATTTTAAAATTTTAAAAGCTAATTGAAAAAACAATTTCTAAAATAAAGAAAATCCACAGGAAGGACAATTCTTCTTTTCTCCAACCATAATTTTACTACAATTTGGACAGATAGTTACATTAGCTTTTCTTCTTTTTTTCTTACTTTTAGCTTTTGATACTTTTGTATTTATCCTAGTTGAGACTTGTATAGCCATCGGATCATCAGCATGTATAAATTTAGGTTTAGCTTTATCTTCCAGTTCATGTAAGTAGTCAACAATATTTTTCTTTTTCATTTTGTTTAATTCAGCAATAGAAGGGATTTTCCCTATCTGAACATCGCTAACAAATTGCTTGTCAAGTTTTAATATGTTAAAGCAATTATGGCATCTAAAAACATGACTAATACCAATATTAGATGTTTCTGCCCACTGTGCCCAACATACTTTATGTGCGATTGTATCACAAGAAGGGCACTTTACTATATTATAATCATCTCTTTGAAAGCAAATAGAACAAGTTCCAACTTCATTAATAGATTTAGGATCATCAGCCAAATTTAGATAAAAAGGTTCATTGTCGGGAAGAATCATCCTCAATCTTTGTTTTACGAATGTAGGCTCAGAGATATACTTCTTTTCTGAAAGCTCATTAAGAATAGGAACTATTTCTTTCACATTTTTAATTCCATATAATTCACCATTAGATAAGTTAGTTAATTTCAATAATTTTTGAGCTTGATCAGAATAAGGTGACCCAATCAAAACTGTGTCAATAAAAAATGGTATATCTTTAACTTTCTTAATAAGTTCTTCCAAAGCGGGAAGATAATCATCTGGAATTTCATAAGCACCTTCATCGAGCAATATTATAAGGCGGAATATTTTTTCAGATATTTTCTTATATACTTCAATAATGAAAGTAATTGCTATAAAAATGCCTCCTGCTATATTTGGTGTAGTTATGGACTTACCTAGAGATTTCAACGTACTTAAAATATATTCAGGATCGAAAGTGAAGTGATCTAAATAATTTGGTCCATCTTTTAAAAATAGAATAAGATTAAATCTATCGGAGGGATCAATTATTTGCTTATTCTTCATGAAATCTGCAATTGCATCATAAACATGACGTAATTTTGTAACTTCTGGTGTAAATCCATAAAAAATAAGTAAATCTTCGCTCTTTTTGATTTCCATGCTAGCACTTCAGCATAAGATTATCTTTATACCATCAGTATTTAATATTAAAATCGTGTTAGAATTAATAAGTTTAAGGGATAATCAAACTTCAATTGAGTCGAAAATTTAAAAGATTTTTTTTACTATATTTGAGCCCTTTATATTGACAATACTTTAAATTTCTTAGAATAAATTTTTTTAAGAAATATACTTTCTACAATTTAAGTTAATTTAAAATATCGACGGATATTATTTAACGTTTATACGTCCACAAATATTTTACGCTTATGTAAGAGACCATTTCTTAATTTATTTGAAAATGAGGGAAAATCATGCAGATTTATCGACTAAAAATAAATAAGAACATATGTATTGGTTGTAATGACTGTGTTGTAAGTTGTCCATTGAATTTTCAGCAATTAAAGGAAAAAGGTTATTTAACTAAAGAAAATGCAGTAGTACTAGTCAAAAATGGAATGGCTTACGATATATATGTTGAGGGTAGAGATGTAAACTGTGATGGATGTGGAGTTTGCATAAAGTTTTGCCCAGTAAATGCAATTGAATTACATTTAGTTGAAGTTACATGAGGTTTAAATTATGTCATTTCCAAAAATAACAAGAACGATAGGTAAGGAAATTGAACATGTTAAAGTACAGTTTCTTACTGAAAGTCTAGAACTGATTTTAGATAGGACAAAGTGTGTTGGCTGTGGTACATGTGCCCGTGTTTGCCCAAAAGAAGCCATCTCGCGAGGTCCAGTTGCAGCGGCTCGACGCTTTCCTAATATGGAAGATATAATTCCAGAAATATATGATCCTAAGAAATGTGTGTTTTGCGGAACTTGTGTTGTAATGTGCCCATTTAGTGCTTTATCGTTAAAGAAAGATGGAGAATTAAACGAATTAAAGGATATTCAAATTGTTAAGGAAAATGTAGTTCCTAAAATTGAATTTGAAACAAAAAAGGTTACTGATTATTCAGGAATAGAAAGGGTTGCGAAAGTTTATGCTGATGGTGAGATTAGTATCGTTGATGAAGAATGTGCTGGAGGTTGCCAAGCTTGTGCAGATGTATGTCCTAGTGGTGCTATTACGATTCCAGAAAAATCAGATAAAGGGTGGGAAACAGTTCCAAATGTGGTTGTAGACAAGGAAAAATGTATTTTTTGTGGTTCTTGTGATAACGCCTGTCCTACTGGTGCAGTAAAGTTAAAAATAACTGATATTAAAACGTCTGGAGAATTCAGTGAAATGTTTTGGAATCCTCTTATAGAAAGATTAAAAACACTAAGATGGAGTGAACAGAAGGAGGAAAAGTGAAATGAGTATAAATAACTTGATATTAATTACTTGCCGAACCATTAATCAAGGTGTTGCACTTGAGGGAGGTAAAAATACAAAAGAAAATGTTAGAGCTGCGGGAATTTGTGCATTTGATAAAGAAGATTTTAAGAAATTAGATTGTCTTGTCGGAACTCCAGTTAAAGTAATTACAGATTATGGAGAAGTTGTTGTTTATTCAACAATTTCTGAAGAAGGCCCCCACCCAGGAATAATTTTTATACCTATGGGTCCGTGGGCAAATCAAGTAGTAAATCCTGATTCTCAATCTTGTGGGACACCTACATATAAAGGAATGAAAGCCCGTGTAGAAGCAGCACCAAATGGAAAAGTTTTAGATGCAGTAAAATTAATAAGTTTATTGAGGGAGGCATAAATATGGCTGCTAAAAATATTAGAACTGTGACAGATGTAATATGCCCTTTTTGTGGTACTTTATGCGATGATCTTGAAGTAGATATTGATACGAAAGAAGAAAGAGTTATAGAAGTACGAAATGGCTGTCAGATTGGTACTAAAAAATATTTTGCTTCAAATCCAAGTGAACATCGATATGATAAACCTCTTATTAAAGATAATGGAGGTTACAAAGAAGTAACGTGGGACGAGGCTATTGATAAGGCTGCAGATATATTAGTAAAAGCGAAAAGACCATTGCTTTATGGATTTTCCAGCACTGAATGCGATGCTCAGGGAAAAGGAGTAGAATTAGCGGAGATCTTAGGAGGTGTTTTGGATAATACAGCTTCAGTATGCCATGGTCCTTCACTATTAGCAATCCAAGATGTTGGAGCACCTACTTCAACTTTAGGTGAATATAAAAATAGAGCAGACCTTGTAGTATTTTGGGGCAGTAATCCAGTTCAAGCTCATCCGCGACACCTAGGAAGATATAGCGACTTTATTCGGGGTTATTTTAGAAAAGATGGTAGGAATGATAGATTTATTGTAGTTGTTGACCCAAGAAATACTCTTACAGCTCAATTGGCTGATATTCATATTCAAGTTAATCCGAATGAAGATTATGAATTATTAAATGCAATAAGAGCTATATTAAGGGGTGTTGATTTGGATAGTGATAACATTTCAGGAGTTCCAAAAGATAAGATCATTGAGTTAGTGAATGCTTTAAAATCATGTAATTTTGGAGTTATCTTTTTCGGAATGGGATTAACTCAAACCTTATCTCACCACAGAAATATTGATGCCGCAATTTGTTTAACTCGTGAATTAAATGATCATACAAAGTTTTTACTAACCCCTATGAGAGGTCATTATAATGTTGCTGGGGCAAATCAAGTATTTACTTGGCAAACAGGATATTCTTATTCTATAGATTTTTCTAAAGGGTATCCTCGTTATAATCCGGGTGAGTTTTCTTCGGTAGATGTTCTAATGAGAGATGAAATTGATGCTTCCTTAATTGTCGCATCTGATCCCGCAAGTAATTTTCCAGCAGCAGCAGTGAAGAATATGTTTAAACACCCTTTAATAACAATAGAACCTCACCATACTCCAACATCTGTGAATTCAGATATTATTTTACCACCGGCAATTGCAGGCATTGAATGTGAGGGAACAGCATATCGAATGGATAGTGTACCATTAAGGTTAAGAAAGGTTAAAGATGCTCCTGGAGACTGTTTAACTGATAAAGAAATATTAGAGAGATTAGTAAAAGCTGTAAAAAGTAAAAAGGGTGAATAAGCTAATGGCAGAAGTAAAATTAAAACTTAAAAAAAAACCAAAATTTCCATTAGAAGCTGAAACTATCACTCCAGATAAATTTGCAGGGAAATCAGCGGCTGAGATAAAGAAGCTAATTGTCTATGATGGAAATGAAGAAAAATCAATTGGAGATTTTTTTGATATTTCTGGAACAGGAGGAGAAGTGAATGAGACCAAAATTATAATTGATGGAGATCTCTCAAATGTTAAAAGAATCGGTGAAAAAATGACAGGGGGAGAAATTGTAATAAATGGGAATGTCGGTATGCATGTAGGGAATAATATGTCAGGAGGAAAGATATTGGTGAATGGGAATGCAGATGATTGGGCAGGAGCTATGTTGAAAGGTGGAGAATTAGAGATTACTGGAGATGCAGGTCATTATGTTGGTGCCGCTTATAGAGGATTTTGGAAAGGAATGGAAAACGGGTTGATAAAAGTTCATGGAAAAATAGGTAACGAAGCATTAACATGGGTAAGGGGTTCAAAACCAGGAAAAAGGTTTCCAACATTGATTTGTGGGAGTGCTGGATCATTTTTAGGAATTCATAGTCATGGAGGGACTATTATCGTTGAAAACGATTGTGATAGGTGTATTGGAGCAGACCAAGTACGTGGAACTATTATTGTCAAAGGTAAAATATCGAGGATTCTTCCTTCTTTTAAGAAAATAGGTGAAGTAAAGGAAATTGAATTAATGAATGGTGAGAAAATTAAAGGAAAGTTCATTGAATATAGCGGAGATCACTCCGTAGAAAAAAATCATTCTAAAATTGATAAAAAAACAGGCGAAATATCAAATAGTTCTAATGGGAGATTATTCGTCGCGACATAATTTTTTTCAAATTACCAACTAATTTTAAAAATTAAAAATCTATTTTAATGATATGAGAAATAAAATAGGATTAACTCTTTTAATCATTGGAGGAGCTATTATGATTATTAGTTCCACCATTGGAAGTATTGGAATATATGAATTTCTACGAGATTATATTTCGGGCCAAATTAACATAGAATGGCTTAAAATAGTTTTAAATGTGTTTGTAGAAATTTTAAGATGGATTGCCAACACAGGAGGAGGAGCGGTAATAGTTGGAGCAATTATAATCGCTTTAAACCATCACAGGTTAGGAAAGTGGCTCGTTGGTATTGGATTAACTTTTGGCACTCTTGCATTAATTATATGGGTTATAACAAAAATAATAGATATCACAGGAATTATTACTGACCCTCAGATTTTAACTTATTTAATCAGACTTCGATCCTATTTTACATATAATACAGGTTTACAATTCATAGGAGTTACAGTTGCTATTATTGGACGAAATTTCGTAAAAAAGCCTAAAAAAGTAAAAGAGGAGGAAGCAGAAAAGGAAGAAGTTGAAATTGCTGAAGAAGAAAATGAAAAAGTAGAAACACAGCCACCAATACCTTTTCAGAATAAATATTGTCCTAATTGCGGTGCAACTTTCCCTTTTAATGCTCAATTCTGTAGTGAATGCGGAAGTGCGTTTGATAGTTAATGAACACCTTTTTTATTGAAATTAAAAGCGAGAAAACCGTTAAATATTATTTCGTATTTTTCTTTTATTATGGAATCAAATTTCTTTAAGATTAAACACTATGACGATTCAATTCCTCTTTCTACAATTGTAGATATATTCAATCAAATGGCTAAATATTTTAATCCTAAAACTACAACTCAATTAACAGAAGAATTAATCTATGCAGTATTAGGTACAGAAACTATTTCTTCACGAGATTATTTGGTTGTTGAAAATAAACAAGGAGAAATTGTTGCATTTATGGGAATATCTAAAATTCCATTTGTTAAAGATGCATTGATGACTGTATATGGTGTATTACCTGAATACATTGAATCAGAACTCCCTGGAAAACTGATTGATGCTCTCTTAAATCTGAAGAAGGAATTAAACATCCCAGAAATTATTTTCCAAACAGCGGGAGAACGTTCTGCACCATTTGATAAGAAATTAGAGAGTTTAGGCTTCAAACCAGTTAATTATACCTGGTCCATGCGTTTGGATGATTTTAACTTATTTTCAAATCCTGGTATCCCGGAGGGAATTACCATTCAGATTCAAAAGGAGATAGATGATTATACTAGTTTTGTTAATGTAATAAATAAGGCTTTTGAGGGATCTTTTAAATTTGAACCAATAACAGAAAAGATTTGGCAAGATATACAAAAAGCATTTAAACAAAATCGAGAGGTTGAATATTGTATTGCTTATGATAAAGATAAAATTGTTGGATTATGTAGTGTACATACCAATCCTAATCAAAATCAAATTGGTCTAATTGAAGATTTAGGTGTTCTCCCTAACTATCAACGCTGTAAGATTGGACGTGCTATTCTCGCATCTGGTATTGAAACACTACGAAAGAAAGGATGTGCAATAATCAAATTAACCGTTGATACTGAGAACGAAAATGCTTTAGGATTATACAAAAAAGCTGGTTTTTATATTCGAGATAATTTCACACAAAGAACATATCAAATTATTTGAGTAGTCATTTAAAATAGACTTTTTTTATAAATATTTAGAGAAAATATAAATATTATTCAATCTAATAAAATTCAGAATAATCTATTTAAAGGTTCAACTTGTTTAAAAGAAAAATAAAGATTTTTAGGTTAAAGAAAGGTAGTACAGATGAGATAGATGATGTAGTTCTATATGAAACACCAATTGATATATATATTAATTCTAAACAAATAGTAAATATCATTTGTCTCGCAACGGATCTAAAAGAGTTAGCAATAGGATTCTTATTTTCAATAGGAGTAATTGAATCAATAAAGGATGTTGAAAATATTGACATCGATGAATTAAAAAACACCATTTTTGTTGAATTAAAAAAAGAAATTAAATTTGATCTTGAAAATCTTGATATTAATCCAGTAAGTCGGGTAGTGGACACTACTTGCGGAATATCATCACCATGGAGGAAATTAATTAAGGAAAGTTTAGATAAATCTAATATAAAACAAGAAATTAAGACAAAGAATAAAATAAAAGTTAAACCTAGTATTATTTTTTCAGCTATAAAGGAAATGCAGGTTAAAACACCACTTTACCGAGAAACTGGCGGGTGTCATGGAGCAGCTATATTCGATATTGATGGAAATCTTTTAAGTGTAAAGGAAGATATAGGGAGACATAATGCAATTGATAAAGTTATTGGAGATTTACTATTAAAGGAAATTGGTTTTGAAAATGTATTTTTAACTACTACTGGAAGGTTAACTGGGGATTCTGTTTTAAAAGCAATAAGATCAAAAATCCCTATTGTCGCTTCTCTTTCTGCGGCAATTGAGTCCGGAATTCGATTGGCTTTTGCCTATGGAATTACATTAATTGGATTTGCTCGTGGAGCAAGGATGAATATATACACTCATCCTGATAGGATTAATATTTAACTTATTAAGTTCATAAAAGAAAAACATACAGAATAGTATCGTCTATTTTTTTCTTTCTTACTTTTTTATTTTAATTATTATA
>JBHLNL010000089.1:0-13219 GCA_048941605.1 Promethearchaeota archaeon
AAATATGTAATAGTTGTAAGTTTTTTACAATTAAATTGGGTTATTTTGTATAAAATTTATTGAATTTATAATTTTTCGAAGAAATTTTCATTGAATTCAGACTCTGAACCTATTTTATAATTTAATATTTTAGATTCTGAGGTTTTTAGTCATTAATGAGTGAAAATTCATCCTTATACTTTCGGATTTCGTCTAATGAGATATCTGTATCGAAATTCATTTTTACATGAAGTTTTAATTGCTCACACGCAAGTTCTGCTGCAGCAGCTAATTCTGCCTTTTTAAATGTTGTTGAATATGCAGTCTTAATATCATTATGAAATCGCACATTTTTCATTTTAAATAATAAAGAAGCCGTTTTATCAGCTACTTCAAATGGTAATTGATTCTTAATTACTAACCGTGCAATGTTTCCTGCATCAAAATAATTTAATGTCTCAAATTTTGATCTAAGGAACCTTATAAGCTTTTTAAAAGTTCTAAAAATAGTTTTTTTTTGTTCTTCAGACAATCCATCAAGATTAATTGTCATTTCTTATCATTTTTTTAACTAATTTAAGCTCAAACTATTTCTATTCTCCTATAATTTGAATAAGATGCTCATAATAAAAAGTTATGTCTATCATTCAATCTATATTGTCTTAATGGTGTTATTTAAAGAAAAAAATTAGATTTTGTAATGGGTCCACATTACTATCTATTCTTTTTTCTAATCTTTTGAAATAGTACTAAAAGTCAGAGAGACTAATTAGAATACTTTTTCCTTTTATATAATAAAATTAATCCTTAAAAGATAATACTCGAAATTATTCTCTTAATTATACTTTATGGAAAAGATTTAAATAAATTACTAGTGATTTAGTAAAATAATCATTATTTAATCTATAAAAAGTGATAGATTTTGGCTAATGGAAAAGGTTTAACCTATTTAGGATTGATTTTGGGTGTAATAGGCGTTGGTCTCGGTGGATATGTATTTTTTGATTATACTTTAGCTCCACTATTGGGATTTGGAGACCTTCCAGCAGAAGTTCCTGAAATAAACTCATATTACGCAGAAACCTACCAAACGTCACTCTCTGCACCTGCTACATATGAACTCATTGAGGGAATGTTAATTTCATTTAGTACTACCAAAACAGTTACCTTACACATATTATATACTAGTTATGTAAGGATCACGACATCTCTAGGAACATATGCTTACGTACAAATCAATCTTAATAATACGATTTTAACAACTAGTGACTATTATATAGAGGAGTTTGGTGTTACCACTTATGAACGATTTGCTATTAACATGCAAAATTATATCTTCGCTCTACCTCCAGGAAGTTATAATGTAACAGTATTAGGGATGGTTGATCATGTCTCAACAAGTTTTTTTCAGAACTCACTCTATGTACAAACACATACTTAAATAATTAATTCAAAATTCTCATTTTTTTTTACTTCTATTAACGGTTCTTTTACAAATTTATCCAATTTGTAGCTATAACAACCTAAAAAAGCATGTTATAAATTTTAATTTACCTTTCCATTCTTTAAATTGAAATTAACACAATTTGATAAATCACTTCAAAAAAAAGAAAATAATATTTAATTTTATTCATAATTTCGATAATTTCAGTATTCACAATCTTTATTTCTTATTAACTCCTTATTTAAAAAATCAACTGAAAAAATGGTTAATATGGATAAAATTAAAAGAATTGTTGAGGAGTTAGGAATAGCTGCATTAGAGACTAACATGAAAATTGCTGCTGTCGCAGTTGTATCCGATTTGGGAAATTTAGTTTTCCAGACAGAAAATTGGGATCTAAGCAATCAAACCAATATTATCTTGGATGCTATTAAAGGAAACCACTCATTTGTTATAAATAATTCAGAATTTTCGGTTGTGGAAACTAAAGCTGAAGGAATTATTGGAACCAACAATAGTGGGATGGGTCATGTAATATTCTCTCGTTTTCAAGGAGGTGTGCTTGTAGTATACGCCATGCCTCAAGCAGATCCACCCAAAGTTTTAGAGTTTCTCAAAATTTATGCAATAAAATTAAATGGGAAGATATAAAAAATAATAATGGATTCACAATATCTTTAGATAGGATTATTTCTTAAGAGAATTTTATACTCTACGACCACGATTTGACTGGTTTAAATCCAGTATATTTCTTTACTTCCTCAGAATATTCCTCCCAATCATCTTTTCCAATTTTCTTTCGCATAAACATAGACCAGGGACATTCTGAGCATATGTTACCACATCGTGAGATTATCTGTTCCATAATTTGATTACTGGTTGTATTTAATCGCATTTAATTTTTAAACATAAAACTATCTATGATTTCTTGATTTTTAAAAAAATCTATAACATTTATAGAAAGATTTAAATTAATAAAATTACTGCCTTAAGACTCTTCAATACGTTCTAGTTTGAAAATGACTGGCTTCAATCCATCTGAGCACGCTGAATATTTTATCCCAGTCAATTCTCCTTCTGTAAAATTACCTTTCATGGTTAAAATAGCAATATCTCGATAAATATCAACCCACGCCCAACGACAGAAACCTTCTGGCATAGTTAATTCATTTTCAACAATAAATTCTTGTCCTTCTTTAACAACTGTACAATCTTTTACAATATAGCCATTTGGAAATTTGAAATCGTATCCCAAAACATCTTTTGAAGTGAATTTTTTCAAAACTGTTATTTTTACTTTAGGTCTCAATAATTACCACCGATCCTATTTTTACTCCTTTATTCGTTCGATTTTAAATATTACAGGTCGTATTCCATCTGGACAAACACCGAAAATTGTATCTTCTCCTGTCCAATCCTCAATACTTCCACCTAACCTAAGAACTTCTACATGTTTGTTGATGGCTTGAAACGCATGTATGCAAATAAAGTTTTCAGGCATTGCACCCGTTTCTGGTACGATGAATTTATCCCCTTCAGAAAAAAAACCACATTTTGGTATTGGCTGTCCTGATTTTCGAATGAAATCTTTCCCAATGATGTCTTTAGGTTCACAAACCTTCACCACTGTAATTTTGAGAGGATAACTCATCTTTAATCACCTAATTCGATCTAATGATTCAAAGTTATTTAATTAATAATTGTTGAGAGTATTTTTCTAGTTTCATTAGTATATTCTCATATAAATAGATTAATTTAATGAACTTCTAATGAAGTTTATATTAATGCTCTAGAACATAATTTACTAAAAGGTTTCTTAAAAAGGATAATGTGTTTTCAGAAAAATAAATATGCCAGATCAGTGAATTGGGGCTTTTTTTTAAACTCTGCGCCCACGATGGCCCCCCTTGCGCCTACAATGGTCATGCGATTTAGGAGTTACTTCTTCAATCCTACCAACTTGTAATCCCGCTCGTGCGAGGGCACGGATACAAGCTTGTGCTCCTGGACCAGGGGTTTGAGATTTATTTCCTCCAGGAGCTCGTACTTTAATATGAATACCTCTAATCCCTTTATCTCTAAGATCATTAGCCACTCGGAAGCCGCATTGCATTGCTGCGTAAGGGTTACTCTCATCTCTATCTGCTTTTACAACCATTCCACCTGAGCATTTTGCGAATGTCTCTGCTCCGCTTAAATCGGTTGCAGTAACTATTGTATTGTTATAAGAGCTGAATATATGAACAATTGCCCATTTCATTTCTTCTCGTTTACTCATTTTTTAACCTCATTTAAGTTTTTTCTTTTGCTACTGATAATGGACTATTAGGAGCGAAGTTGATTAGTTCTTCTTCTTTTCTTTTTACAATATAAGAAGGAGCATTAATTTTTTTTCCTCCAACTTGAATATGGCCATGAGTTATATATTGCCTTGCTTGGTAGATAGTACTCGCGAGTCCTTTTTCATAAACTAGAGTTTGTAGTCTCCTCTTTAAAAGATCTTCTACATTAAGGAGTAGAACATCTTCAAACTCGGCTTCTGAGCCAATAATTCCAAGTCTATTTAACTTTTTAATTAATGTTTGTTGAACTTCTACAGCTTGTTCTTGAGGTAATGCTCTTGATTGTCGAGCTATATTACGCCAATTTCCGAGCATTGTACGCATTTTCCAGTATTCTCGCTTGTTTCTAAGCCCATATTTTCCAAGAAATTCGAGTTCTTCAATTATTCGATCTTTTTGAAATGGATGTTTTGGTTTTTTGAATTTCTTTTTTAATCGTCTTGGATCTCCCATAATTGCACCTTAATTATTTTTTAGTTGTTTGACCTTTTTTTCTTCTCAAAACACCCACAACTAAACCATGACGCCCTGTACTTTTGGTGCGTTGTCCGCGAACTTTTAGTCTTAAGTGATGCCGAACTCCTTTATAACTTCTAATTTTTTTCATTCTTTCAATATCTCTTCTCACACTAAGCTCCAATTTATTTCCTAACATGTGAAGATCTTCACCCGAACGTAAATCTTTTGCTCGATTTATCATCCAATTAGGAACTCCATTTTCAACAGGATTCATGATTATTTCTTCGATTCTATTTAAATCTTTTTCAGCAATAGCACCAATCCTCATATTTGGATTGATTCCTGCTAATTTGACTACAACTTGAGCAAACCTTCTACCTATACCTCTAATTTGAGTTAAACCATGTTCAACTCGAGCATTTCCATCTACTTGTGATCGAAGTTTACGAAAAAACACCTTTTCACGGAAATTTTTAGGTCGAACAGCAGATAATGAACTCATTCGAACTCAATCAATAAATTGTTTGTTTTCTTTTTTTTTAATGCTAGTAAATACAGAAATTAATATTAAATTTTTGGTTTTACTTAAGAAAAAGTGATAGAATTAGTAAATTTCTTAAATTAGAGGAGTCTAATAATTCGGAACTCTTTTATTTTCTTCCATTTTTAAATTGATATGTTTTTTACTTTTAGTATTTTTGGAACCGGCAATTTTTTGTAATAATGATAAACCGGGTTTTACATCCGCAATCGGTTTAGATTCAATTAAACCGCTATTAAGTAATTTATTGTACAGATTTTTACCTTTTTCATTTCTAATAATTACTGTATTCCATCCTGAGGGAGATCCTATAGAGCCAATTGAAATATCAGCTGATTCAGAAGTTAGATCATAACATATTTCACAATCTTCTCGAGCTAAATGTGAAATTTCTTTAATTGGAACATTAAATTCTTCTCCCTTTTTTGTATAAATAAAGAATTTTCCCTTATTAATATCCATTTTTTTTACACTTTTGATATCTACATTCACTTTTTCACATATCTTTAAAAGCGATTCATAGGAAAAAGATTCCATGCAAAAGATACCAATCCTGTATTCAATATTATTTAATGAAGGAAATCCAATGTCATAAATTTTAGATTTTAGAAGTGCTTGCATATGACAGGGAACTCCCACAATAGCAAGTTTTTTTTCATCAATTTCCTTTTCATTTAATAATTGTAAGTTAGGATTGTTGACATATTTAGTACCCGCTGAGGAGAGGATATCTTCTTTATTTTTAATGAAAAATGGTTCAGGACGCCACAAAGTATTACTCATTTTAGCACCAATAGCTAAATCTATTTCTTTTTTTTCTAATAGATAGTATATACAAGTGCTTGAAATACCCCCATCTTGACATATCTCAGAAATTTCTTTTATTTTAGTTCTTGCTGAATAGACTTCAACATAATGTCCAATTTCGCTGTAATCTTTAAATTCAGAAACATTATCTTGAAACATATTTAAAACTTTAATAGGTAAATAAGATCTAGGGCAAACAAAATAGCATAATCCACAACGAATACATTTTTCTTCATCAATTTTACCAAACCCATTATATATATGAAGACAGTTAACTGGACAGATGCTTGCACATAATCCACAACCTGAACAATTTTTAGATTCAAATATTACTTTTACGGGTTCATAGATGGGTTTGAGTTTTGAAGTATCTCCTTTATTAATTTTGATTGAATAATCCTTGAAGATTAATCTGTCAGAATTGCCATCATCTCCTTCAATTTTATCAAATAATTCTTTTACAACAATCAATTTTTCGTTTTTAAGTAATTCTAATAGGCTTAAAGTTTTGTTTAACTCAATAGAGTTAATTTCTGAAAATTGATTTAGATTTTCTAGATTATTTTTAGAATTATTTTTTAAAAAGTTAAATAGGGTATATTTTAATCTCTCTTCATCTAGCATTTTATAAAGGATATTATCATACTGAGATTCATTATAAATTCCAGCTTCTAAAATTTCAAGTTTAGCTTCAATTAAAGCTCGAACTCTATATGAATCTAAAGCATCTGCTAGATTTTTTAAAAATTCCCATGAAAGATTTTTTTCAAGACTCATAATTGTAATTAGAGTTTTTTAAATTCATAATTTTCCGAAAACCCGGGCCTCGGGTTAGTTCCTTTTCAACTATTATTTTTTTGAAAAGATCATTCTATTTCGGATTATATTTAGGTAAGGGAGGGAGGGCATGAATTTTAGTTGAGATATCTTGAACAGATCTTATAAATTTTTCAACTTCTGCTGCTGAACAGAAATATTGTTGGATTCTTTCCCCAGAAATACCTTCATGTATCAATAATTTCTTTAAAGTAAGAACATGTTGGTATGTATTAATATTACCGTTACCGAATTCACATTCTCCTTCTTTTCAAGAAATTATTGCTACACCATCAGCACCATTTAAAAATGCTTCCATAATTAAATGAATTCCTATTCGTCCAGTACATCTCACTCGAATGAGATGAAAATCTGTAGAATATGATTTTCTAGTAACTCCTGTTAAATCTGCTGCAGAATACCCTCATTTATCACAACCAAAAGCTATAATTCTTCTTGCTTTATCATTTTGTTTACTAGACACTGTCGTTTACCTCTAATTTGTTGGTTGTTCAATACTTTCAGATGGTACTTCTATTAATTCTGCTTCACTACATCCAATTCCTTTAATCTCTTGAGTAAACTGTTGATCACGGTAATATTTTAAATCAATAGCTCTTGCTGGACAAGATGATATGCAAACACCGCAACCTTTACATTTTAAATCATCCACTTTAGCAATTCCGTTCTCATTTACCTTTATTGCTTCATAGAAGCAAAGCTTTTCACATCTTAGACATCCCATACAAAGATTTTCATCAACTTCAGCTATAATTAATTCTTGTTTAATAGTATCATGAGATAAAAGAGTTGATGCTTTACTTGCAGCTGCTAAAGCAGAAGAAACGGAATAAGGAATATTTTTTGGTCCAGCAGCACATCCAGCAATGTATATTCCCAAATCTTTTGTTTCTTGGGGACTTAAACACCCATGTATTTCTGTGAGAAATCCTCCTGGTCCTTTACTTAATCCCATTACTTCTACAATTTCATCAGTACCCTTTGAAGGAATAATACCTGTTGACAAAACTACGAGATCGGCATTGATATTGATGATTTCTCCCGTTAGAGAAGAATATGCTCTTACCTTTAATTTAGATGATTTTGGATCTTCTATTATTTCACCAACTTTACCTCGGATCATTCTTATACCTGTTTCTCTTATTTTTCTATAGTATTCTTCGTTCCCTTTATCTGTTGTTCGAATGTCAATATAGAACATAATAACATCCATATCTGGGTATTCCTGTTTCAATAGTTGAGCATTTTTAAGTGCCACATTACAGCAAACAAATGAACAATAAGGATTAGCATTCACATCTCTAGAACCTACACATTGAATCATTACAATAGTTTTTGGCGTTTCTCCATTAGAAATTCGATATACGTGTCCTCCAGTTGGTCCAATTGGACTTAACAGTCTCTCTAATTCTATTTGGGTTATAACATCTGGATAGTAGCCATAATTATATTCATTCGTGTTCCATATTAGATATTCATCCCACCCAGTTGCGATAATCACAGCTCCTACTTTTACATCAATATATTCCAGTTGTTGTTCAAAATTAATTGCTTCTGCAGGGCATATTCGTTCACAATTCTTACAATCAATACACACACTTCTATCCATCACAGCTAATTTAGGTACTGCTTGAGGGAAAGGTATATATATTGCACCTCTTTCACCAATACCTCTGTCAAATTCGCTAGGAACTTTAATAGGGCATTTTGTTGTACATAATCCACATCCAGTACATTTTTTTTCATCTACATAACGGGGATTTTTCCGAATCTTTACTCTATAATCTCCAGGGATTCCCCCAAATTCCACAACTTCACTATATGTAAATAAATTTATATTAGGATGTTTTGATGCGTTTACCATTATAGGTGCTAAAACTCATATTCCACAATCATCAGTTGGATAAATTCTATCTAACTGTGCCATTTTACCACCAATTGTTGCTTCTTTCTCAACCAAATAAACAGGAATTCCTTGATTAGCTAGATCTAAAGCGGCATTCATCCCCGCAATACCTGCACCAACGACTAACACTGCTTTTTCTACCGGAATTTCTTTTCTAGGGATATTTTCTAATTCTCGTGCACGATTAATTCCTGCTTTAACTAATCTTATAGCTTTCTCCGTTGCTTTAAGTTTATCATCTCTATGGACAAAAGAACAATGTTCTCTTAAATTTACCATTTGGAAATAATAAGGACTTAAACCAGCTTCAACTAATACAGCTCTATAAGTAGGTTCATGAATTTTTGGTGTGCAAGCAGCAACTACTACTCTATTTATATCTTGTTCTAAAATATCATTTCTAATTGTGTTTTGTCCCGGATCTGAGCATGTAAATGAATTAACTCTAGAAATAACAACATTTGGCAAATTTTCTATTGCGGCTTTAACTGTATCACAATCAACAGAAGCTTTTATATTCACGCCTCATTCGCATATATACACAGCTATGCGAATCTCTTTATCAGAAATCTTTTTCTCCATGGTCTGTTTATCAGACATCTTTTTCACCTTTTTGTATAGTGTCACCACAATTTTTTGATGATTTGAAATTTTATACCATATTTTATTGAGATTTGAAATTAATGAAATAATTTATTTTTTCTGATTAAACTTCAATAAGTAGTATTAATTATTTTCTTTTGTTTTATGTAATATTCATTTAATTTTCAATAAATCCTTCATAAGACTTCTCGTGAATTTTTTATTGAAAAAATAATTATTTATTAATATGTCAGAGAAGGAAGAAAAGAAGAAGGAAGATTTTGCAAACCAGTTTATGGCAGAAGAAGGCTTAAAAGGGAAGGCAAGAAGGATTAAAATCATGAAAATTATTGATACAGTAGGTTATGATAAAAGGAAGATAAAAACAGCGTTAGCTCGATCTACCATTACTGATAGGATTCAGCATGAATAGTTAGAATTATTTTAACATTATTATTGGTACAGCTTTATATTTTAATAATATGAAAATTTTATAAATCTAATAACATAACTTTATTTCCACTATAACCAAGGGAACTGAATTTTGCTTGATATTGAACTGTTTAGGAAGAATCTAGATAAAATTATTGAATCTGAGAAAAAAAGATTTAAAGATCCTTCAATTGCAGAAAAAGTTTTAGATTATGATAGAAAATGGAGAAATGTTGTAAAAGAATTAGAAGAATTAAGGAAAGAGAGGAATGAGATTTCAAATAAAATTGGAGATTTCAAGAAATTAAAAGATCATAATAAAGCTAAAGAAGCCATTCAGAAATCAAAAGAAATTAAAGAGAAAATTGATGAATTAGAAAAATTAAAAGCAATGCATCTAGAAAAGCGAGAAAATAATCGATATATTGTAGGCAATATTTTACATGAATCTGTTCCTATTGGTGAAACGGAAGATGATAATGAGACTATAAGGACTGTAGGAAATTTACCTAAATTTGATTTTAAACCATTATCACATGTTGATCTAATCTCTATAGTTGATGGAGCAGATATGAAAAAGGCTTCAGAGATTGTAGGCTCAAGATTTTATTATTTAAAAAGAGATCTAGTTCTTTTAAACTTAGCTCTTATGAGCTATGCTTTAGAAAAATTGATAAGTAAGGATTATATTCCTATATGGACACCATTTTTTACAAAGCATGAAGTTATGAAAGCAGCAGCAGAGTTGGCAGATTTTAAAGAACAGCTTTATAAGATCGAGGGTGAAGATCTCTTCATGATTGCTACATCTGAACAACCATTAGCGGCATATCATTATGATGAAATTATTGATCCTGAAAGATTGCCATTAAAATATGTAGGCATTTCATCATGTTTTAGAAAAGAAGCAGGATCACATGGAAAAGATACTTTAGGGATTTTTAGAGTTCATCGATTTGAAAAGGTTGAACAATTTATTTTTTGCAAACCTGAAGATTCATGGCCCTATTTTGAAGAATTAATAACAAATGCAGAAGAGCTTTATAAAGATTTAAAATTGCCTTATAGAATAACAAATATAGCTTCGGGTGAATTAAATGACAATGCTGCTAAAAAATTTGATTTAGAAGCATGGTTTCCTGCTTCCAATACATATCGTGAATTAGTATCATGCAGTAATTGTTTAGATTATCAAGCAAGAAAATTGAAAATTAGAATGGGAAAAGTTGGTTCTCAAGAAGAAAAATTAGTTCCGCACACACTAAATGCAACGGCAATAGCAACAGAACGTACTATTTGTTGTATTCTTGAAAATTATCAAAATAAAGATCATTCAATATCAATTCCAGTTGTACTTCAAAAATATATGAATGGTAGAAAGATTATTAAATCAATAAAATGAAACCTAATAGAAGGAAAAATGATTGAAAAAGAATTAGAAGATTTTGAAAATTTTTATAAAGATAGACTTGATTCTCAATTTTTTAAAATTAAGAAATTTACAAAAAGATACCTCCAAGAGATAAGAGATAGTTTAATAGAAATTAAAATTTGCTTAGACCATTTTTTAGAAACAGGTAAGGATAAAATAGATCAAAAAGCTCAGAAATCTTTAAATTTTTTTTCTGATCGAATTAGAAAAGAGATTGATGAGATTGAAATTCCTGAACGGGAGGTAAATTATGATAACATAATGGATTTATTGAATTCTGTTAAGAAATTGTTTAATACTATTAATGAGATAGCTAGAAAATCTTTACCCAAATTCCATAAAGAAGTACAAGCAGAAATTAAAGAATTAAATTATATAACTCGAAAACTAGGAAAAAAGCAAGCACAATTAGACGAATTTATGAGGAAGAAATATACCGACGTAAAAAATGCAGAAGGTTTACTTAAAAAATTACCAAAACTATTTCAACTTAAAGAAAATATTGAGCATGCGAAACTTGATTTAGATAAATTTGAAATAGAGTTAGAAGAACGGAAGATTAAACAGAAAGAGTTAAATTCACAATTAATAGAATTAGAAAGAAATGAATTATTCACAGATTTAAAAGTTGAGAAAGATAAATTATTTCAGCTACAATTAAAGATTAATGACGAAATCGGATTTAAAAAAGCATTAAAGAAATTAAAATTCGAATTAGAAAAAGAAACAATCCACATCCCTAATATCGATACAAATTATATAAAAGACTTTCTTAAAAACCCGATTAAAACATTAATTAATGAACGGAAAGATTTACCAAAATTCACTAGCCTTATGGTGCAATTACGCCATGCATTAGAAGAAAATAAATTAAATCTTAAAGCTGATACCAAAGAAAAGACAATAGATCAAATAAATGCGATTTTTGATGAAAAACAGCTTCAAAAAAATATTGAAGATTATTTAAAAATAAGAGAAAAAATTAATGAAATTGAAAGCATGATTCAGGATGCTGGATTATCTCAAAAATTAGACGAAATAAAAAATCAAATCTCCGCAAATAGTATAAAACTCGAGCATATTGAAAATGATTACAATCGGAAAAATAGAGATTACACTAGATATTTAAATTCGTTAAAAACTGAAAGAGAGGAATTCCAAAATTCAACTGAAAATGTATTAAATGAGAAAATAAAAATAAATATTATATTCTCATTTTAACACATCATTCTCGTTTTGTAATTTTAAAAGTTCGATTATTATTAGCACTAATTTTTTTAAAGGTTAACTTTAAATTAGCCTGTAAAAATCTAAATACATTTGTCTCAACTAAATCAAGGATTTTTAAATATTCATATCCTAATACTAAATCCTGTTTAATATCGATGTCAAATCCAGCTCTAAAAGAATCATAGATAGCTATTTTTTTGATCCCTCTCTTATGAGCATTATTAAGTAAGGCAACTAAAGAAGGGGTTTTTGGATCTGAAAAATACGATGGAATAATATTAGGGGGATTCCTTCCAAAAATAGAGATTCCAGCAGAGTGAATAGCAGGGCAAATAATTAACTGATTGATTAACATTAACTTATTAATTTCATAGAAATTATCTGATGAAATTAAAATTAAATCTAAAAATGAAAACACAGTTTGCTTTGCATTAAATTTTTTAATAGCAATTTGATTAAGATCTTCTATAACTTCATCAAAAGTTTTAGGAGGGTCCGTTAATTCTTCTTTTACACCAAATAAATCGTAATCTTTGGCAAGATCTAATATTTCAGGATCATTGCAATACACTATCTTTTGATCAAAACAATCTACGTCAGTTAATGTTTTACCAAGATCTTTAAACATAGCAATAGTTAATTCTTTAAGTTGTTCTTTAGAAAAACAATCTCTAAGACGGGATTTTGTTCTAATCAACGGGGCTATCGGAATTAATAAAATGCTCATAATTTATGTTTATAAAAGCTCTAAACAAAAATGAATTGTAAGTATTATTGTCAAAAATAAATTTTTAAATTTAAGATTATTTAGATTTTATTTAAAAGTATTTAAAATTTGAACTGATAAACTCTCAAATGCTTCATCAACATTCTCATTCAACTTTGCTGAAGTTTCAAAATATTTTACACCAAGGTTTTTTAGTTTAATTTCAATGGTATCTTTATCAATTTCTCTTTTTAAGTCTGTTTTATTTCCTACTATAATATAGGGTACATTTCCACTCAGCTCTTTCAATTTTTCAATCCAAAAATCAATTTGTTCAAAAGAAGATAAGTTATCTAAACTAAAAATGACCATAGCACCAACTGCTTGTACAAAATAATATTCATTTGCCCAGAGTTTATCAGTTTGCCCGCCTATGTCCCAAAAGTAAAGTTTAAAACCTTTTTCTTTAATATCTTTCTTTAATTTTGGATTTTTTATATCTAATTGATCTAATATCTTACT
>JBHLNL010000090.1:0-13154 GCA_048941605.1 Promethearchaeota archaeon
TCTGCTATAAGATCTCCTTCGTTTGATGAAGCTAATATAATACGTTCTAGTAATTTTTCTGGTTTTTGTGTAGGGTAGCCGAGATATTCTTTTGACCTTGTTGTTGTTTGAAAAGAAAATATATCATTCCATACATCACCAATTGCATTGCCAGGTTTTTCATCTAAATATTGTTTCCCTCCTCTCCTTTTTCTATAAAGACGTCCATCTTCATCTTTATATCGAAACATTTTCTTAATGTACTCTTCTTTATATGGCGAAAATAACTTGTTAAACGTAAAACTATCTGATTTTGTATAATACAAAATAGTATCATGTTGACGAACCCAGCCTTTAACTTGACTTTTAAATCCGGATACGCTTCCCACATTCCAAATAATTTCTCTTCTAAAATTTTTTCTTCCAAATAGGTCGTCACATAAAACCTTTAATTCAAATGCAGCATTAGGATCACAGTGACAATAAAAACTTCCAGTACTTTTAAGAACTCTATGAATTTCCTTAATTCTTTCCTTCATGAAATTTAAATATTCTTCGAGGTCACTCCATAAATCAGAAAACTCTTTATAATCCACTCCACTAAAAAAAGGAGGATCTATGTAAATTAAATCAATGGAATCAGATTCAATTTGTTTCAATAATTCTAAATTCTCTGCTAAATAGACCGTATTAATTTTCATGTAAAATTTAATAATAAAATATCCAAATTAATATATTATGGAAAAAGAACGATTAAATAAGAATTTCTTGCTTGAATTCAAGGATTTTGATTTTTCTAAGATTAGAGAATCCAAAATTTATTTAGTAGGATCAGCAAAATTTAAAGATAGTTTTATAAAAATTGAGTCTATTTTACAAATTATCCACAATAAACTAGTTTCTATATGTTCCCTAGATGGTCTTTTAAACAAAAAAAGCTTTTCTTTTAAAGAATGGAAGAAATTACAAGAGGTTGCTTTAAAAAAATTACATTTTCAAGAAGCCATCTTAGTTATAGATATTGATGGTTATATTGGAGAACATACAACAGAAGAAATTGATTATTTTAAAAAAAACATTCAAAAACCTATTTATTATTTATCCAAATTGAAAAAACCAAAATGACACAATATTGATTTTTATTAATAGGATTTTTGTCGTATAGTTGAGAGAAATTAGTAAATTGATTATGTCGCTATATTTTAAATTTAGAATTGAATTTATGATAAAGATACAATATATTGTAAGAAAAAAGAAAATAATCTAAAGGTTTAGAATATAAATGGAATTGTTCCAAGTCTTTTGGGACGACCAAAATAAGTTGTTTTTAGAATTTAAAAAAAATAATGAAGAACAACTTCTTTTTCTTCCAGAACAAATCAAAAGATTAACAATACGATTTGAAATTTCTAAACTAGATCTTCATCATAAAGAACCTCCTTATTTAATTTCAATAAAGAAGATCTATCATTCTTCTGAATCATTGTCCTTTACAATAGAACTAGATGAATTGTTAGGTGTAGATGGTCTCCAAATTAAGATTTTACGTTTAACAATCTTTCTTTATTCAGGACAAGAATTTGAATATTTATTCACCGAAAGTTTTAAGATATCAGAAATATCCATTAATGAAGATTGTTATAATGGGTTTGAATTTGAAGAATTACGCCCTAAACGCAGTTATAAAGAGAAAATTACCCATGAAAAATTGTTTCAGGAGATTAAAACTAATTTCCAAGAAAATAAAGAACAGAGAACCTTAATATATCAAAAAAGTAATTTTGAAGAATCTTCTCAAGATAATTCACTTGTATCTCTAATAACTGAAGGTAATAAAACCTTAAAAAGAATTGAACAAGCACTAAATAACTTATCATTTTCATTTCAAAACGCTCCAAGTAATGCAATTCAGTATGTTCCTTCAGTTCCATTAAGAAGTGGATCTGAAGCGGGAATTGAGAGAATAAAAAGATCAACAAAACCAGCTTTGATACAAGGGCAGATGTCTTCTGGTAAGCTAATGGTTATTAGAGAGATGAAATCAATTTTTAAAGAAAATATAGAAAAAAATTCAACCTTTAACATAAAAGACATTTTAAAGCCACTGACCGAAGAGGAATTAAAAGCAATGATACTTGATGAAGAAGAATTAATGAAAAAAGAAGAAAAAGCTATAGAAAATCAAATTAAGAGACTTAAGAAACAACAAAAAGATAAAATAAAATTAGTAGACTTGAAACCACCAAAAAAATAAATAAAATTTTAATTAATCACTAAGATTATATCTAATATCAAATCTTTAAGAATTGAAGACTATTACTTAAAACAAACCTTTGATTATTAGTAAATAATCGTATATAAAAAAATTTGCTTTTAAATTGAGGTAGCCAAAAATTTTATTAAACTATTTTATTGGAACAGCTGGAAGTGGTAAAAGTACGCTTACTGGGCAGATGAAAGACTATATTATTAATAGAGATCCAGAAATATCTGCAATTACACTAAATTTAGATCCTGGTGTTCGAGGAATGCTTTATGAACCAGATATTGATATAAGAGATTACATAGTGCTAGAGGAAGTTATGGAAGAGTATAATTTAGGCCCTAATGGCGCGATGATTCTAGCATCTGATTTAATGGTGAATTTTCTTGATGATTTAAAAGATGAAATTGATGAATATAATCCTGAATGGATCTTTGTAGACACAGCGGGACAACTCGAGCTTTTTGCTTTTAGAGAAACGGGGCCATTAATAGCAAGTACTTTAGGATTTGGATCCATTGAAAGGGCAGTTACATTTCTTTTTGATTCTAATTTTGTGCTAAGACCAAATGGTTTTATTTCCACATTATTACTTGCAGCTTCGGTTCAATTCAGATTTAAAAATATTTCTCAAGTAAATGTCCTATCAAAAGTAGATTTATTAGACGAAGATCAAATAGAAATGATTGTAAATTGGAGTCAAGATTTCCAAGCATTAGAGGATTCTACTAATGAACGAGAGAAGGGGCTAATAAGAGAATTATCAATGTTAATTTCAGAAGTATTTATTCAATTAGGATCTACTTCAGAATTGATTCCTTGTTCTGCTAATGAAGAAAATGGTTTAGATTTGTTATTTGGTTATTTACAAAGAATCTTTGATTCTGATAAATCAAAATTCTATTAAAATTATTAATTTGTATATAACTTGAGTTGATAAATAAAATTTGAAAATTATTGGACCTATTGCTGGAACAGGAACACGATTAAAGCCTTTTACATTAAGCAAACCAAAAGCATTCTTAACAGTTGCAGGAAAAACAGTTTTGGACCATATACTTAGTAAGCTTTCCAACACTTTTGATTCTAATACAGAATTGATTCTAATTGTTGGTTATAAAAAAAGACAAATTATGGAGCATATTAAAACACATTATAGAAATAAATTTGAATTAACTTTTATTGAACAAATCCCAAGAGGATATGAAGAAGGACAACCTTATTACTGGGGATTAGGAGAAGCTATTTATTTAGCTCATTCAAGATTTAAAAAAACAAAATCAAAAAGTAAAAAAGAAGATAAAAGAGATGGCTCTCTTATCTTCTTAGGGGATATGCTACCACTGGATGAATATTCATATCTAATGTATAAATATTGGGAATCTGATGTAGATGGAATAATTACAGTAATGAAAGTAACTAAAGAAGAAGCTAGCTCTTATGGGGTTGTCATAGTAGATAATAAAAATCTAATTAAAAAATTAGTTGAAAAGCCTAAAGATTTTATATCTGATTTAGCTATAGCAGGACCCTATTCATTTTCAAATACCGCAACTCATGCTCTTTTTAATAATCTTAAAAAATATCTTGATAATAGAACTACAGAATCTAAAGAAGTTTATCTCACAGAAAGTTTGCAGGATCTTGTGGATCAGGGATTTAAAATCGCAGCTGTTGAATTAAAACAAGGAATATTGGATTTTGGAAGACCTTCCGAACTCTTAATGGGAATGAAATATCTTTTAGATCAAAATTCTAGTAGAAGCAATGATTTTCAAATTCAAAACATAACTATTGAAAGGTCATACTTAAAATATCCTACTTATATTGGAAAAAATACAATAATAATTAACTCTGTAATAGGGCCCTATATCTCTATAGGAGATGGTTGCCACATTGAGAATTCTATTATCGGAAATAGTATAATCGAAACGAGAGCTTATCTTAATAATATAATATCACAAAATTCTATTATTGGTAATAATGTGAAAGTTGAAAATATTAGTAAAGATAATTTGATTATTGGAGATAAAAGTGTTTATTAATAATTTTAAGATTTTATTATAGCTAATTGTGAAAAATGTGAAACTCAACTTTTATAAAATATAGGACGTTTGTATAGTTTTTGTCCTTATTAATGTCCTCAATACAAAAATCGTATAACTTCTAAATATTATATTTAATTATTAAATATAGAAATATTAAAATACTACATAATAATAACATGAAATTGAATAATTAAAAAAAAACATTATAAAAGATCTAGAATGTCATATCACATCGCTTTTGATGTATCCCATAAACCAAGGGGTAAAATTGATGAAAATCTTACTGAACTTCGAGATTTTTTAAATGCAAATGATTTCATTTGCTATAATTTTCTAGAAATGCCAATTACAGAAGAATCATTAAATCCTTATGATATTCTCATTTTTGTTTGTCCCGATTTTTCAAGGATCTCAACTATGGAAATCACTGCCATAGTAAATTGGGTTAAGAATTCTGGAGGAGGCTTATTACTATTATCTCATGCAGGAGGAGATAAAGGGCGTGGAAGTAATTTATCAGAAATTTCTGAACAATTTGGCATTGCTTTTGAAAATGATCAAGTTTTAGATGATAAGGTTAATTTAGGATTAGAAAATATACCATTAATTTCTACTTTTAATATACCGCATCCAATTACTGCGGAAATTAGCACTTTATGTTATAGATCAGGATCCTCACTTTCTATTATAGGAAGTGGTGCATTTTCAATAGCAGACTCGAATGAAACATCTGAACCCTTTTCTTGTCCACTTATATGTGTCTCAGAACCAGATAAGGGACGAGTTTGTTGTATTGGAAGTTATGAGTTATTCAGAGATAAGACAGGAGGAGGTTTTCAATGTAATGATAATCCTCAGCTTGCATTAAATATCTTTAAATGGCTTATTTCAGATTATCGCATGGAATTGAGATCTGCAAGTGATTTGCCTATACCAATTCCTCGCACATCTATTGACGCTTCTCAAATAGTCCAAGAATCATATGCTCCTCCATCCTCTGTACCTACTGCTAGAAGATCAATAGATATTGATTTTTCAATGAAGATTTCTAAAAAAAGTGAATTGGTAGAGTTATTAAAAATATTCCAAAATCAAATTAATACCATAAAAAACACAATCGATAAATTAATAGAAAAAGCAATAGGATCTGAAAAAGTGATTAAAGAATTAGAAAATTCAGATATATCACAGTCTTCTAGTGAATCTCTAGATGATAGAGTGATTAGGCATGTTGAGGCTGATGTACTTCATGTTGCTAAAGAACATGATAAGGATATAATTATTGAAGATGAAACTAGTTTAACGGCTTTACCACCAAAACCAGAAAGTTTGAAAAAAGATTTGAATGATGTGGAACCCTCTTTAAAACCGCCACCTAAGCTTAAAGCAAAAACTAAGACCAAGAAAGAATTAAAAAATGAAAAAGAAGGGTTAGAAACAAAACTAAGTTCTGTTCAAGATTTACTTAGTTTTATAGATAAAAAACACTCAAAAGGAAAATTGGATGATGCAGATTATATGAAACGTTCAAAAAAACTTCAAAGTGATTTAAAGAAAACGAAAAAAAGAATTGATATAATCAATAAACTTTTAGAAAAATAGATGAATACAAATTTCCTTTTAATTATTATTTAGCTTATTTTTTTTGATGAAACCGACATAAGATTGACAAATTCAGAAAAATTTTATTTTATTACATCTGTTATAAAGCAAGTTTCTACGATTTTTACTCCTCTTATTTGAGAAATCTTTTCTTCAATCAGTGGATTGAATTTCTCAATTGATTCAATTTCAACTTTCATAAATAATCCACAATCTCCTGATAATCTCCAAATATTAGTTATTTCTTCAATATCTAATAATTCTTTTAAAATTCTTTTAATTTCTTTAAAATCAGGCTCAACTTTCACCGTAGCTCTAGTACGTGGTTTATTATCAATGGTATAATCAATGGTAAATTTTTTAATAATCCCATCTTCTGTCAATCTTTTAACTCTTCGTCTTATGGTTGCTTCAGTCTTCCCTACATTTTGAGAAATTTCATTAAAGGACATTCTACTATTTTCTTTTAATAACTCCAATATCTTAAGATCAACAATATCCATAGAATCACAAATTATATTTTTTTTACTTTTTTAAAAATAATATTTTTTAATTATTAAATATGATGAATCATTTATCAAATTTCTTTTTATCAAAACTTTAATTTCATATATTTTTTGCGAAATTTTGTATATAAAGTTATAATTCTATGTCTAAAATATCTTAATATTATTATCAATCTAATAATATATATGTTATCTATTTCTATTTTCTTTAATTTTTCAATTTTTTTATATCTTTAGGAAATTACATAGGACTAGGTTCTAAAAATAATAATTAAGATTTATTAGAGAAAAATAAAAAATAGAAGGTTAAAAAAAATCTTATTTATTTTCTTTTAAATATTAGTATTACAACTACACCTAGAGCACCAATTCCCATTACGATAAGACCAGCTATAGTGAATCCAAAAGATAATGTATTAGCATATACATAATGATCTGTTGGAATACCAGCTTGTATTTGGAGATAAGGAACAATATATGTCTCTCTAAGTGATATTAACCAATCTAATAATTGATCCATTTGATTATTAGTTAATTCAAAAGTAGCTCTCAATAAATTATAAGAAGTCTTATCTTTCACTGCATCGAACCATATGGATATACCTTTGAAATCAACAAATGAATACGGTTGATTAATAGTTGCATCATCCCATAATTTCTCCGCTATCGATTCATTAATGTGAGATTTTATAGGAATACCAAGTTCCCAGCTACTAAAAGGCTCAAAACCTAAAAATGATGTAAGATTTAGCCCTTCCCTAAAGAGTAATCCATCAGACCATTGGCGATAAAACTCATATCGAGCGTATACATTCATTCTGATATTTGTGAAATCATATGCAATCAAAGGAACAACATCATATCTAAATGTAGTAAATAACCAATTATTTATCATATTGAATTGAGTTATATCTAAATCAAATATTGACATAAGATAACTCTGAGCAGTTAAATTTCCACTATAGGCATCTATCCATCTCAGAATACCGGTTCTATCTATAAATGACGTCTGGTTTGAGGGATCAAGGAGATCACGTGCAGTACTAAGTGAAATATTTGTTTTTATCGGAATTCCTACTTCAAATCCTCTAACTGCTATTCTAATACTAATTACAGCATACATAGTATATATATAATGATTATTAATATAACCGATATTTGAAGCTGCTTTAAATTTTACTTGTAAATCCTCAAGATATGCGTTTGTACCATTCACATCAGCAATATTAAATGATACACTATGCCAAGCAGTTGTATTTGTCAAAGTTACATTTTGGGCTCCTTGCCATCCATTCATATTCACATCTGCAGTCATATAATCAGTGCCATCATCGTCATATCCATAAATCCATAAAACTATCTGAGTAACTCTACCTGAACTAGGAATAGAAACAGTTGTCATATCAAAAATCTCGATATTATTAGAATCTCCATCTCTTGTAGCTATATGATCTAATGTACCTGCAGCTGGTCGTGTTACAACGTCATCGATATTGGTGTAATGATTACCTGTTTCTGGATATGACCACTGAGTTTCATTATCACCATTAGGTCTTAAAGTCCTAGTTTGATAATAATTGACACCTAGTCCTCCCTTTATATGAGTACCATTAGCCCATTGCTCCAAATAAATAACATCTGCATATTCTGAAATTGACATACCAATACCGATCGGTTCTGGAAGTGTGAAAACCAGAGGAACAAGGTCAATTTTAATTCGATAATGCATCCACCAATAAATCCTACCCATCATTTCATCGTTAAAATTAAAAAGAGCTTTTAATTCGGTTCGAATAGTTTCATTTCCAGCCCTAGCTTTTACCCATTTAAAAATTCCAACATTATTAACTAGTGATGAAGTATTCAGAGGATCCCAAAGGCTAACTGCAGACGTATAATTCATAAATGTTGGTAAATTTCTCCCAATTTCTAATCCATATGTAGAAGTATTAAAAATGTCTGTGAAATACGTTAAATCAAATCCAGATAATATCCATGAAGCATTAGCCCATTGATCATAAAAAAAACGTTCTGCATATGTTTCAAGGTCCAATGGAGCGTATATACTTTTTACATAAACCTTCCATAAATATGATTTTATATACGTAGAAAGGTTTTGGAGTTGACCAGACGACCAAGAGCAGTTATAAACAGTTTGTATTAATGATCTATTATTACCGAGATCTGCTTTAGCATCATTATAAAACTCAAGCCATTCTGAAAGTTGTCTTCCATAAGAGCCTTCTAAAAGCAATCCTGGATAATCTGTATTGTTAAATGTTCTTCCGTTTACTAGATAATCCATAGCTTCAGCAGTAAAGTTAAGACTTTTTGTACCTAACATACGTTCCGATACTCCTTCTATTTCAGTAGAGAAATTATCTTGGAATGTATAATTGTTGAAAAACACATCTCTTGCGAAGGCCCAAGATGTTACATTAAGAACTCTAACGTTATTCATTGTGCTATACAAAATTATGGCTGAATTCGAAGCGTTAATCAGTTTTGGCAATCCTTCAAGAGTGACATTTTGAAGATATAACAGAGTCGCAGGTATTCCATACACTAGTGCATAGTTATTTTCTATTTCACTAATCTTCCTGTTGTGTATCGCTGGAAGAACGGAGGAAATTCCTAATCCTAAGTAATCATCTTCAATCTCATTAATCAGATCTCCTTGCATATCTAGCAGAAAATTAGAAACTCCTGAATTTACCTGGTCTGTGATATAACCTTTCAGAAACAATCCAGTTGGTACCAGTCCAATTCCAATAATTATTAGAATTACTGATAGATTTATTTTTGATTTATATAACATAATAAATATTTTGAATTGTATAATATTATTAAATATTTCCACTCAAATTTCATAGAAATACATTATTCCATTTTGATCATTTAATTAAAAAGAACATATTGTATTAATGAAATAATTATTACGAAATTTCACTTTAGATAAAATAAAACTTTTTAAGGAGTCTATATTAAAATGATTTATTATGCAGAAACAACTGATATATAAGTTTTTCATACCTATTGCTTTTTTATCTAGTGTTTTTTCTGGACCAGTTTATAACCTTTTAGTATTTTTGAATATAACTATTCTTGAATCTCATTGGTCAATTTACTATAATCCTTATGTTTTTGCGAATGTTTTAGCTATAAGCTTTATTCTATTTACAGCAATATTCATAGTTACAGTTAAATACATAGAAAAAGCAGTAAAAGAATCATTAATGATCTTAGCTATAATAGTAATTGGTTATTGTAGCGTTTTTGTTGGTTTAACGTGGGTATTTGAAATTATTATCTTGACATTTATTCTTTCTGGTTGTGCACTTGCATACTTGATTCCCTCTATTACGAAAGTAGCATCTGATAAAATACAAAAATCCTCTAGTAATAAACTAATTCGATATGTTTTTCCATTAAGTTCATTAATTTGGATAATAATCTCATTTGCATTGTTCTCCTCGTTTGGAGAGTCTTGGAGAATTCTCTACTTCATTATAGGAGCAATTAATATTATCTCATCATTTACTATGTTAGTTATATAATTCCTACTCATAAATTGTTGCTAGCAAAATCACACATCTAAAATATATGGAACTATTATTTGATTCCCTATATTATTTCCTTATCTAATTAGAAAAGAGTATTATTAATCCTAAATAGAAAGAATATTAATATTGTCAATTATAATATTATGTATTACATTATATCTTACATTTCGGTATGAAAATGTTAGAGGGATAAATTTATGTCAAACGAAATCCCAGAAAATGTAAAAGAGTCGTTAAGATCCATTGGTCTCACAGACTATGAGATTTCAATCTATCTCACCTTAATTAGTAAAGGACCTATGGATGCTAGAGAACTTTCTGATGCCTCTGGTGTGCCTTATTCAAGAATTTATAATATTCTCACTCAACTTGAAAAGGAGAAAATGTGGATTCTTAAAGAAGATTCGCGTCCAAGCAGGTACTTTGCAAAAAGTCCCGATGAGGCACTAGTTATCGCGAAGAAGCAGTATAGTGATAGTTTTAATGAGCATTCAAACAAAATAATCCATACATTAACTCCAATTTATCAATCTCATGATACTCCCATTAAAGTACCTCTTTATATTCATAGAGGAAGAGATGTATGTATTAATAAAGCTTTATCGTTAATCAATTTAGCAAAAACTTCAATATATCTTGTTTCTACAAAATTTGAGTTTTTAGAAGTGTTTTATGAGGATATAAAAAAAGCAAGAGCACGAGGAGTAACTGATCTAAGACTTCTTGTAGAAGCAGAAGCCTTAGAGGATAAAAAGTTCCGAACACTAATCAAAAAATATAATTCACTTTGTGAAATTAGGTGGAGAGATCAAATATTCGGAAGTGCTGTCATAATTGATGAGGGTGAAGATGCATTTATTGTGCTTTCAGAGAGCTTTTTTCCACAAAAGATGTCTTATTTTGGTGTTTTAACAGACCATGTGGCATTTGGTCCTGCTTCATTATACTATTTTGATTATCTTTATAAATCTGCAAAAGAAGCAGATTTGGATTAAACTAGGTTTGAATAAAAATATAAGAAAATACCTATCTTTAAATCAACTTGTAAATAATAGAGTATTACAATAATTTTACCACTTAATTGTTATTGCCTTTTCAGGGCAAACTTCAACACATTTTAAACAACGAGTACATAGTGAACCCCATTGGGGAGTTATCCTCCATCTTTGTGGATCATAGGGATCGATAAAATCTAGGTCTAATGCAGAATGCATTATAAACACAGCAGGATCACAAACTTTAAGACATTTACAGCAGTCTCTTGGATCTATCTTTCCATCTTCACCACAAATGGAATAATCAATATGAATTTTCGTTCTCTTTTCTTTTTTTGGCTTTCTCAATTTTTTAATTTGTATTTTATTTCCCATAGAATCACCTTTCTAATATCTTCCGTTGTATCCAGGGAATTCTTCTCTGGGTATCAGATTCAACGCATCATTTTTACACGCTTGTCGGCACACTCCGCAACCAAAGCATCTATCATTAATAACAACCACCCTTTTCATGGAAGGGATGTATCTTAACGCTCCAAGTTGACACCAAGAAACACAAGACTTACAACCCTCACATTTATCTTGATCTAAGTTGATGATATATTCTGCTTTATACATTATATTTAAATCATAACTATTTCTAAGTGTAAAAGCCCCACATTCTGGATTTTCACATGAACAGATAGCGCAAATATATGGTACTGGTTGAAACCAAACAGAGGCTATATATCCTTTCTTATAATTTTCTTCTAATTGTTTTACAGCAGCTTCTCGATCTAATCTTACAGTTCTATTTTTTGGAATAAAACGAGGAAGTTTTTCAATGACCTCAGATAAAGCTCCAAAATTAATACAAACCGCTTCTTTTTCACCTCTTCTTTGCCAACGACACATGCAATAATTGCAAATTATTGGTTCAGCAGCTAATTCAGAAAGAATAATTTTTCCATCTTCAAGAGGTATAACTTGACCAAAATGACCGTCTGCTCTTACACCTTTTCTGTTCTTTTTTTCACTATGGATCATATTCTCAGCCATATTTCGCACAACCCTACCTATTATCGGCATTTTCAATTTATATCCTAAATCTTTCGAAGAAACCCCCATAATCTTCCTTATATATACTTGTTCATAATTTAACCACTGTTCGCTTAAGTAGTCTTTTAGATTCATCTCATCAGCAAGCTGATTAGAATAATTTTTAGCATTCAGGTACCATTTCTCGCCCTTACTGCCGTGTTTGAAGCACCATTTACACATTTCATTTATCCCCCTAAATTTCTCGAAATTTTTAATATTTTATTTTAGATTAAATGTAAAATTATTTAAAACTTTTAATTTTGGAAATTAAATATAGGATATCCAAAAAGTTCCTAAGTGTTTCTTCATGCATGATATCATCTCACTTTATCTTAATTCCTCATAAATATGATCTGCTCAAAAAGTTCAATATACCAAAAATACATTCTTTATAGATTACAAGGTAGACCGATAACAACATTAAGAGAAAATGATTGAAGAAGATTTAAAAAAAGATAAAAAATTGATTATTTTAAAAAAGTTCGCTTACCCAAATAAATAAAAAGCTCTGATAATTCAAAAATTGTTAAAGGCATTACTAATTGAGCCATACTTGTACGAAGTTCCTCTTTATTTTTACCAGCTAATATCAATTTTCTTATATCCTCAACATAATCATCCATGTTTAGAAATAATATTTCAATTTTATCGACTCCTGTCAATTCTTCAATATCTTTATCCAAATGTTCTTCCACTCGATTAAGTAAACCTAATTTTAGTTTTGGATTCAAATCATGCTTTATTATAAGGCGATTCATTTCTTCAATGATAATATTCAAACTTAAATTCCAATCCGCATTTTCTTTATATTTTGGAATTAAAATCTCACTGATAATAACTTCAAAAAGAGTAATCGGTGCTTTTTTATCAAAATCAACTTCGATACCATTACTCAACTGGAGCTTTTTTAATTCTGTCATATCAAATCTCAACTTAATTGATAAATTTTGTTAATATTTAATAATTAATGGACTACGATATAATAAATATTTTTATAATCAATATAGTAAAAAAATAAAAAGAACCTAATAATATTTTTTTGCTCTAATCAATCATTTATCGCTCACTTTTCTATACACTGGATTGATTATACTTATATTCCTAATTAAATAAATTCA
>JBHLNL010000233.1:0-3208 GCA_048941605.1 Promethearchaeota archaeon
AATTTAATCAACTCTTTTAACAATGGAAACGCAATGTACTCTGAATATTCTTCATCTTTTAAAGCTCTTGTTAGATTAATGAGAAAATGGGAATTCTTCTTAAATAATAAGGATTCGAATTCTTTCATGTTAGATATTCTTCCTGCGATGTTGTTGGAAACTTTATATATCTTCTTAATTGGTCTATTGTTTGCGTTTATATATATAAAAATAGAGAATTTGATTATATTAAGCTCAATTTCCTTTACTTTTAATATCTTAATTAAATATTTAATTTTTGTTTATATCATAGTACCAATATTATCTTATTAACTTTAAAGATTGAATAAAAAGCTTTAATAAAATTTTTCATTTTAAAAAGCAAAAACAACTTTAATCGAATTGAATTTACTTTTTTGTGAAGCTACTTCTAAAGCCTCTTTGTAATTATCCAAGGAGAACTTATGTGTAATGAAATCACTTACATCTACTTGCCCAGATGATATTAAATCTAAAGCAATTTGAAGTGTCCGCTTTTTTTCTCCATCAATAATCTCAGTTCCGAAAGTATTTGAGGCAATAAGATGTATTTCTTTAATAAACAAGGGTGTCCAGTCTATTTCTAATGTAGCAGGTTGCCCTATTAATATTAGGTTTCCTTTTGGTTTTAGTAATCTAAGACTAGATGCTAAAGATGATGGAATTCCCACACAATCAAACACTATATCCGCCCCACCCCCAACGAGTGTTGGATCTTGGAGAGGTGGTGTTATAGACCTTACTCCTAATTTTCTTGCGACTTTTCTTATGAATGAATTTTTATTAGCTAAAAAGACATCATCGGCACCTAATTTCTTCGCTAGGTCAATTTGTGATTGCCTTGTATCAATAGCGATAATTTTACAATTTGAAAATGCTTTCAAGGCTAAAATAGTAGTCAATCCCATTACTCCACATCCAATAACTACTGCTAATTCATTTTCTTTTGGTTTTTTTTTTAAAACTCCATGAATTGCTCCTGCCAATGGTTCAGAAATTAAAGCATCTTCAAATGAAATTGAATCTGGAATCTTTATAATCTGACTTTTATGAGCTACAACATATTCTCCCCAACCTCCTCCTGTATCTTCACATAAACCCATGATAAATCCTGGAGAAAGATCGCCTTTATCGAAATTATGACATAAACTAAAATCTCCTTCTTTACATGCATCACATAATTCAAGACCTCTTACTTCGCAGCTAAGAACTTCATCAACAAGTACTCTCTCTCCAACCAAAAAATCCTTCACATTTGCTCCTACCTCAGTAATAGTCCCTACAATTTCATGACCTGGAACTGCGGTACTAGAGACGAAGTTAAGTTGATAAGTGGATTGCTTAATCTCTAAAATATTAATATCTGTTCCACAAATACCTCCCAATTTTACCTTTATTTTAACCCAATTATCATTTATTAATGCTGGTTCAGGCAGATCTTCATAGGTTACCAATTCATAGATTTTAGATGTAAAATTAGGATCTGTTCTTTTTTTATTTAATAATTCAAAAAATTTTTCAGCGGTTAATTGTAAGGCTTTCATATTACTTTCTTTGATTTAATTTAAGTTAAATATTTGCATGTTATTATTGATGAAATTCGCATTAAAAATAAAGAAAAAGAAATTATAGTATTCCCATAGAACCCATTAATTTTGTAGTTTCTGGTGATGATTGTTCAATTTTAATATCTATGACTGCAGGTTTACCTGAGTTTTTTGCTCGTTCTAAAGCAGCTTTGATTTCACTTGATTCTTTTACTACCTCACCATAACATCCAAAACCTTTAGCACATGTCGCATAATCGAATTCGGGAAAATCAGCATCTATATAACGTTTTCCAGCGAATACTTTTTGGCAATATTTAATCATTCCATGAGCATTATTGTTAGCAATAACAAATATTACGTTTAATCCTAAACGAACAACTGTTTCTAAATCTTGAATGTTCATTATGAAACTTCCATCGCCTGAAATTGTTATAACTTGTTTGTCTGGTTTTGCAAGTTTTGTTCCGATGGCATAAGGAACGGAAACGCCTATATGTCCCATACCAATTGCCGTAACTGTAGAAAGAGGGGGTCTAGGTTTATAAAAATTGATTTGTTCTATTGCATGAGCTCCAATATCTCCACCATCTATAATCAAAATAGCATCTTCATCCATGAACTCATAGACATCTTTTACAAGTCTTTCTGGAAGTATAGGTATTTTGTCTCTTGATGCCTTTTTAATATATTTATCAATGTAATTCCGGCGTTGTTGAAAGAGATCCTCTAACCAATCTCTTTTTTCAACTTTCTTAATCTTTTTAGTTTCATCAAGAATTTGTTTTAAAAACATTTTACAATCTCCAACTACACCCAAATTTATTGGTTTTTCATGACCAATAATAGTAGGATCAATGTCAACTTGAATTAATTTTTGGGAATCTCTCCAAAATGGCTCATCTCCATGGCCCATCGTAAAAGAAAATTTGCATCCAAGTGCTAGAATTACATCAGCGTAGAGTGATACATTTTTAATAAAGCCACCAACAGTAGATCCAATTAGACATTTTGATTTATTTGAAATCGTGCCAATCCCCATAACTGTAGTAACAACAGGAATTTGTAAATATTCAGCAAATTCTTGTAATTCATTCCAGCTTTCTGAACGTGAAACACCTCCACCAGAGATAATTAATGGCTTTTCTGCTTCTAATAAGAGCTCTATAGATTTTTTAATACATTTACTATCTATAGCAGGTTTTGATATAGTTCGATAGTTCTCTTTAGGTTTTATATTAATTTTATCTTCCTCAATCTCATCAGCAAATGCATTCTCATATATCTCTAATAATACTGGTTGAGGACGACCTCCTGTTGCCTCACGAAACACTTTATGAACCGCATCTGGTATTTTTTCTATTTCTCTTATGCTTTTTTGGTATTTTGTAAATGGTTTATACATTGTAATATGATCAACATTACCTTGAAGAGTGAATTTGCCTTCATATTTGGTATTAACTTGAGGTACTATTGCTACAATGGGTATATTATCCGCCCATGCAGGCCCTACTCCAGGAAATAAATTAGCAGCACCTGGACCAACTGTTCCAAAACAAACAGCAGGAGAGTTAGTTACTCTTGCCCATCCATCTGCTGCATGAGATGCGGCTGATTCGTGTCGAAATAAGACTGTATTTATT
>JBHLNL010000091.1:0-13087 GCA_048941605.1 Promethearchaeota archaeon
TGAAAAAACTTTAAATGATATTTTTTCCTTTTTAAATTACGAATTTTGATATTTTAAAAACTTAAATGTTTTATAAAGTAAAAATTCTCACTCAGGCCAAGGTGGCGTAGCCCGGTGTCAGAAAACGTTGGAGTTTTCCCGATGACGGGTAGGAACGCACTAGAATTATCAGTATTACTGATAACGGTGAAACTGAAGATCTAGGTATCGAGAGTTCAAAAAAAAAGCTCCCTTCGAGCTTTTTGGGGTCTCTCTCCCTTGGCAATGTTTATTTCCTTTTCTATTAACCTTCTTAAAGTAAAACTTATACTAGATTGTCTCAATCTTTATCTATGTCTTTCTACCAGTTCATAATTGTAAAGAACAAGTAATTATTTTAATTTTTTACCGCAGGAAGGACATGTATCATATGAATGGGTACGGGCTAATTGACAATCGGGGCAATCAGAGTTTTCTTCATACGATCCTCTAAAACTTGACCATTTCCAAGATTTATGGTTCCTTCTGGATAAGTCCAAATCTTTTTTTGCTATTAATTCTCTTGCTGTTGGAGATCCATGAATATAAATCATAAATAATCCTGAGATTAAAGCAGATATTCCAGACCATAAAGATAAGTATAATGCTAAATGAAGAAGTACACCGGGGAGGAACAATATTCTCCATCTAAAAACAATGTATAGGATTATTGCTGAAAGAATTACAGCACCTAATATTGTCCAAATAAAACCTATATTTTTATCTACTTTTTTTTGGCGAGCTTTAATATGCGTAGCACAAAGAACGATAGATGCACCTAAAATTATTAAGGAAACAATTAAGCCAGTCATTTCCAGAACATATCCTGCTAAAGTAATCCCACCCATTGATCCAACAGTTAAACCCCACATCCAATATCCATATATCATCCCTTCAAAAGAACCAAGTGCTACTGGTAAAGCAAAGCATAAGATACCACATATACCGGCAATTAATCCTCCATTCCAAGGATTTTTTTTTATTGAAGCCGAATTCTTTCACCCTCTATTAAGATAATATTTAGAATATTCAATTATTTATAAATCAATTTTCTATCTATTAAATACTACATATGGAATAATTAAACATTTAAAAAAGACTCTTAATTTTGATGCTTAGATTCAATATGAAATATAATTTTGATAGAATAATCGACCGTTCTGGTACTTACGCGGTTAAATGGGATAAGCAATTCCTTAAAGAGCACTTTAAAACTGATGATGTTTTACCTCTTTGGGTTGCAGACATGGATTTCCAATGTCCTCAACCAGTTATTGATGCTTTAAAAAGGAGAGCTGCTCAAGAAATTTATGGTTATAGCTGGCATAAGACTCCTGTATATCTAGATGCTGTTTCAAATTGGATGGAAAGAAGACATAAATGGAAAATAGATAATGATTGGATTGTATTCAGTCCTGGAATTGTTCCAGCTATCAAAATGTTAGTTCAAACGTTTACTAATATAGGGGAGAAAGTAATCGTCCAACCACCAGTATATTATCCATTTTTTAGTGCTGTAGAAAATAATGGACGTATTTTACTAAAAAATCAGTTACATTATGAGAATAAGAGATATACTTTTGATTTCGAAGATTTTGAAGAGAAAGCTAAGGATCCGCTGACTAAGATGTTTATTCTGTGCAGTCCTCATAACCCTGTTGGGCGTGTATGGACTGAAAAAGAACTTAGAAGGCTTGGTGATATTTGCTTAGAAAATAATGTTTTAATAATTTCAGATGAAATTCATCACGATTTAATACTTTCAGGATATAAACATACTCTTTTCTCAACAATATCAGAGGATTTTGAGAGAAACACAATTATGTGTACAGCACCAAGTAAAACATTCAACATTGCTGGTTTAAAAACTTCTAATATAATTATTCCAGATGAAAAACTGAGAGAAAACTTTACATATACAATATCCAATAGGAATAGTGTAGCGAGTCCAAATGCTTTTGGTATTGTAGCATTGATTGCAGCTTACAATGAGGGAGAAGAATGGTTAGATCAAGCCTTAAAGTATATTGAAACAAATTTTAATTTATTAAAAGAATTTGTTTATGAACAACTCCCCAATATTGATTTCATAGACCCAGAAGGGACTTATCTAGCTTGGTTGGATTGCAATAAATTGGGTATGAATGACGAAGAACTTAGTGATTTTATGCTTAAAAAAGCAAAGGTTGCATTAGATGAGGGAAAAATTTTTGGTCCTGGTGGAGAAGGATTTGAGCGAATAAATGTAGCATGTCCACAATCGATAATAAAAGAGTGTATGAACCGAATAGTTATTGCATTAAATTCAATGAAGTAATAGGTTTTGACGCCTTCTCAAGTCTTTATTTATAAAAACTCTAAATCTTTCATTATTTTCGTCGATAATTTCCCAAAATTCATTATATATATCTTCAAGAGACATTTTTTTTTTCTGAGAATTAATTTTACGATTATTTATGGTACAGTGTTTATTATTACCAATTTTTTTTGGTCGAAATTCAAGATAATTACCCTCTAAGATCAAATCTTCAAAAAGATCAGTATCCTCTTCTCTATGGCTATTGGAATTAGAAATCTTCTCTTGATTTGATTTGTTTTCAAATTCAAAATCTACTCTCTGATACCCTCGAACTTGAAAATTCTTATCTACAAATGCTTGGAATTGATGATTGCATACTAAACCTCTTGCTATAGACATTGTAGTTAGCTGTTTTGCCTCGGCAATGACAGAATTAGGGACTTCTAAGGATTTTTTTGTTTTGCATATCGGACATATAAATTCAACCTTGGATTTATTGACATTGGTATTCCTCTTAACTTCTGTAATTGCCATTATAACACCTTCTTGAGATCATCTAAAATTAACAATAAAAACCCCATTTAATTCTTAAAGAAAATTATGAGATTTAAGAAAAAAGACTTTATCTATTAAGTAATTTATTAATAAGATGCATCAGAAATTCTCGGGATCAAATCTAATATTCATGTTAGTTTCATCCAATTCAAAATGAATTATCAAATTTGATATTAGATCGCTTTCAATTTTAAAATCATGAGCACCTTTGGTAAATTTTTTTAATGATTCCTCATCTAACTTTATTAACACGCTGATGCTATCATTAATATTAACTGTTCTTCCACTCAATTTTCCTTCTATAATATTATTCAAATTAAAGGATTCTCCTTTATGATAGATTAATAAACGTTCATTAATAGTATCTAAATTGATGCTTTCTTTAGAAAAATTTAATTGTGCATCATCTAAGAAAAATTTAGCATATTTAGATAAATCAAAGTCATTAGGATCATAATTCTTTATATTGAAATCTCCAATTTCAATTTCTTCAGGAATAACAAATGGTATAATCAAATTAAGTACTTTTATTAGGAGTGAATCTGGTTTTTCATCTCCTGTTGTATCTACAGTAAAAACACACTCCTTTGGAGGAAAAAGCTTCCTTATTAGTACTTTAAATGCTGATAAGTCATATGGTATAAGCGATCAACCCTTTAATTTTTCATTCATCATTTGTAATTAATACACTACATATTTTCTAGTTCAGAAATCTTAACAGGACGATTTTTTTCATATGATTTCTGAGCTGCTAAAGCTACTAAAACGTTTTGCAATCCATCTTCCCCATTTGGTCTGGGTTCTTTATTTTCACGCAAACATTTAAAAAAATATTCTAACTCATTTGAGTATGATTCCAAATATCTTTCCATGAAGAAGTAAGGGATTTTATCTATATTAGTGCATTCAGCAGTATAAATACGAACAGTATTAGTTGCCTCGTTATCAGCTATGACACATCCTTTAGAACCAAACACTTCAACACGTTGATCATATCCATATACAGCTTGACGAGTGTTATCAATTATTCCAATAGCTCCATTTTTAAATTTTAAAACAACTACTGCTGTATCTATATCTCCTGCTTTTCCTATTTCAGGATCAATAAGCACAGCTCCAGTTGCATAGATTTCTTCTACTTCACTCATAGCTTGAAATCTCGCCATATCCCAATCATGTATAGTCATATCAAGAAAAATTCCTCCTGAACTTTTAATATAGTCTATTGAAGGGGGTGCAGGATCTCGAGATGTAATTTTAACTATTTGAGGTTCACCTATTTGACCAGAAACAACCGCTTCATGACATCTCATAAAATTACGATCAAAACGTCGATTAAATCCAACCATGAGTTTTATACCCATTTCTCGAACAACTGAAAGTGTCTCTTTAATTCGTTTTATGTCGGTATCAATAGGCTTCTCACAAAATACATGCTTATTTGCCTTAGCAGCATCCTGAATTAATTTCGCATGAGTGTCTGTAGAAGAACAAATCACTACAATATCAATTGTTGGATCATTAATGATTTCATATGCGTCTGAAGTAAGTTTAAGTATACCCATTTCTCCCGCCCATCGTTTCAACTTATCAGTAATTTTAATATCAGCTACAATTTTTAAGTTAACATTAGTTATTCTCCGAAGTAGATTTTTAATATGTATTTTGCCAATTCTACCAGCCCCGATTATTCCAACAGAAAAAATTTTCACCAATATATACCACCTAAAAATTCAAACTTTTCAAGTTCTCTACTAGATATTTCTAATGGAGAAAAATAGTTTTATATTTATTTAAGTCTAAATTGATTTTATTAATTAAAATTTTATTATCAAACAATAAAAGTGTTAGCTTAATGAGTGAAACAAATATTCAAGTCTATAGCTCTCGTTGGAAAGTTCTTTTACTATTTATGTTTGTAAACATTACACTGCAAATTTTATGGATAACTTTTGCTTCCATAACAATTGAAGCAGCAACATTTTATAGCGTGGCAGAACTAGACATTCTTCTCTTATCTTTGGTATTTATGATTGCTTACATACCAGTTACATTCTTAGCTTCATGGATAATTGAAAAATATGATTTTAGAATTGGCGCTGGTATTGGAGCGGTACTTGCTGGAATTTTTGGACTTTTGAGATATTTTGCTGGAAATGATTATACATTAGTGCTCATATTTCAAATAGGAATTGCAATTGGTCAACCATTCGTTTTAAATAGTATAACTAGACTTTCAGCAAATTGGTTTCCAGAATCTGAAAGAACCACCGCAACTGGATTATCGATGATCTCTCAATTTATTGGAATAATGTTAGGAGTATTAATAACACCATTTATTTTTGAAGCTCTTAATATCCCCATAACAATATTAATATATGGAATATTAGCTTTAATTTCTGGAGTACTCTTTGTTATTTTTACGAAAAACAAACCGCCTACTCCCCCCTCTATTGAAATCTCAAAGGAAAAAGTATTAATGGGTGAAGGTTTGAAAAAAGTATTTGTGAATAAATATTTCATCATTTTATTTGTTACATTTTTCTTTGGCTTAGGCATTTTTAACTTCATCACATCATATATCGAATTAATTGTATTTCCAAGAGGATTTGATGCCACTGATGCTGGTATACTTGGTGGATTAATGTTGATAGGTGGAATAGTAGGTTGTGTTATAATGTCAGCATTATCTGACAAATATAAAAAGCGTAAAATATTACTTATTATTTCAATTCTGATGGCAACGATTTCTTTAAGTATAATCACCTTTACTGCTGATGCAATATTACTATATTTATTCAGCTTTCTTTTAGGTTATGGAACCCTATCTGCTGGGCCAGTAGCTTTAGAGTATGCTGTTGAGTTAACTGAGCCTGTTCCAGAAGCAACTTCAAATGGACTTTTAATGATGATTGGCCAAGTCGGAGGTATTATTTTTATACTCTTTTTTGAGGGATTTACACTACCTGTAACAGGAGATTATTTTCCAACATTGCTATTAGAATCAATCTTTCTAGCATTTGTATTTATTATAGTTTTCTTTTTAAAAGAGAAATCAAAATAAACTAATTTTTTCCTTTTTTTTAGTTTACAATATGGATCTAAGACTCATAAAGCTTTATTTTGTAGGTAAACTATAAAATTTAGAAAACATGAAATTAATCTGAAAATTATGAAAGGAATCGAATTATCGGCGAATTGGGATCCAAAACCTAACTTTAAACTCGGATCCAAAGACATTGAAGGTAAGCTAACATATTTGGGTTCACAAGTTTGGAGATATCCAAAAATTAGGGTAATGGAAAAAGATATTCCTACAATTAAATCAAATGAAGTATTAATTAAAGTTAAAAGATGTGGAATATGTGGATCTGATGTTCATATGGCACAATCGTATGAAGATGGATATATATATTACCCAGGTTTAACTTCTTTCCCTGTGACTCTCGGACATGAATTTGCTGGTGAAATTGTTGAGGTTGGGAGTCAAGCAATTAATAAAAGAACAGGAAACATTTATGAAAAAGGGGAAGCTGTAACAGTTGAAGAAATGGTTTGGTGTGGTGAATGTAAGCCTTGTTGCGACGGTTATCCAAATCATTGTGAAAGATTACAAGAGATTGGTTTTTCTATTGATGGTGCTTATGCTGAATATATCAAAGCTCCAGCAAAATTATGTTGGAGTCTAAAGAAGTTAGAAGATAAGTATGATGATGTCTTCAAAATAGGAAGTCTAGTTGAACCGACTTCGGTAGCATATAATGCAGTAATTGAAAGGGGAGGGGGTATTCGTCCCGGTGAAAATGTAGTTATTTTAGGAGCTGGTCCTATTGGTTTAGCTGCAGTAAAAATTTTAAAAACTGCTGGAGCAGCTATATGTATTGTTTCAGAACCAGAGCAAAGTAGAGCTTCCTTAGCAAAAAAGATGGGTGCTGATTATATTATTAATCCTCTTAAAGAAGATTTCGTAGAATATGTAAAGGAATATACTGATAAAGAAGGCGCTACAATTTATCTTGAAGCCACTGGATTACCAGATATTGTTACAGATGATATACAAAATGCAATTTGGGAATGTAAATCAGTTAATAGTACTGTGGTAATTGTAGCAAGAGCAGAACAAAGAATGCCTGTTTGTGGTGAATTTTTTCAAGTAAAGAGAGCCCGTATTGTTGGATCTCAAGGTCATTCTGGACATGGTAATTTTCCAAATGTTATTAGTAGTATGGCAGCTGGTATGGATTTAACTCCAATGATAACAAAAGAAATCCTACTTGATGAAGTTCCTCAACATCTTATGCTTTTACAAAAAGATAAGGAACAATGTAAAATTTCAATCAAGATTAATTAAGAAACTCTGAATATAAACAATCAAAACTTTTTTATATCATTTTCATCTATTTTTCTTTATTCAAAAATTATAATAAAAGAAGAGATCTATCAAAATGAATGAAAATAGTGATAAGGAAGAGGATGTAGAATTTGAAGAAGAAGTGGATACTGAAAAGAAAAATCTTGAAGCTAAAAAGAAACTAGAAGAAATCTCTTTAAAAAGAAAAGAAGCTTGTCATTTTAAAACTGATCATCCAGATACTTTAGAAATTAGAGAAGATGAACCCTTTTATAGAGCTCCATTGATAAATATTATAGAAAGCGAAGATTTGTATTATATTATTGTAGAATTACCTGGATTAGAAAAAAAACATGTGAAAATCTCCTTACAGGAAGGAATTTTAGAATTGCGTGGAGACAAAGAAATAAAGGATAAAGACAAAAAAGAAGAGAAAAAAGAGAAAAAAGAAGAGAAGAAGGATAAAGAAAAAAAAGAAGAAAAGAAAGATAAAGACAAGAAGAAGGAAAAAAATAAGGTAATAAAAGGTACCTATTTAAGGAGAGAAATCCGGAGTAATAACTTTTATAGTTGCTTTCATTTACCAGATGATATATTCACTGAAGAAATCGATGCAAGCTTTAAAAATGGTATCCTACAGTTAAGAATCCCTAAAAAATCAGCAGTGATTAGTGAAAAAAAAGTTATAGAAATTAAATAAATCGAAATAATAATAAGTTTTTAATTTTTATTTTTCCCATTTACTTCTCTAAATCCTATAAAATTATATTAAAACGAAAGATTTAAATATGTAATGTAATTATTAGGAATTAGGGATTGTCAATCTTATGTTGACATAATCCTAAATATTAATCCAAATCATATTTTGTCTCTAAAAACTTTAAGAAGGAGGTGTAACGAATGTCTGAAAAGATTGATGTAAAAAAAGGAAAAGAACTAAAAAGAGAAAGAGATGACAAAAAGAGTCATGAACTTGCTGTAAAAAGAGAAAGTCCTTTTTCATTATTCCAAGAAATGGACCGTATGTTTGATAATATATGGAAAGGATTTGATGATACATTCTGGCCATTTAGTAGAAAAAGAAGATACGAGCCAATTAAATGGGAAGATCTTCCAATTTATAGAACACCTTTATCAAACATAACTGAAGATGAAAATAGCTACAGTATAACTGCTGAATTACCAGGTTTGGATAAAGGGGACATTGAAATCACCATACATGATGGTATGTTAGAAATTAAAGGAGAACAAAAAGAAGAGAAAAAAGAAGAAAGAGAAGGATACGTCAGAAGAGAATACAGTTCAGCAAGTTATTATAGAGCTTTTAATTTACCAGAGAATATCGATGAAGAAGCAATTGATGCAGGGTTAAAGAAAGGGATTTTAAATCTAAAAATTCCTAAGAAAGAACCAGAGAAAAAAGAAAAGAAGAAGATTGAAGTTAAATAATTTCTAACAAGGAATATAAAAAATAATTTAAATTCTCTTTTTTTTAGAATTTTTTAATAATAATCATTGTTTTAACTTCTTAAAATGAATCTCAGATATTCCGAGGATTCCCTCGCAACTTCCTCAAATGAGGGTTTCATAATTGTTTCGATTGATGCGAAATCTCTATAACCCGCACTCATAAAAATATTTAGAAAAGTCTTAAAATCAAAATGTCCTGTGCCTGGAGCTCTACGTGTACAATCTGCAAGATGTATATGACCTACATAATCAGTTATTTCTTTTAGATAATCCCAGATAAATCCAGGATCCTCTTCTAAATGAGTGTGGTATGAGTCAATTAACAAGAATAAGTTATTTGAGTTAATCTCTTCAATTAATTTGACACATTCAGAGATTGTATTATAAGAATCGATTTCAAATCTATTAATTGGTTCAAATAATAATTTAACTCCAGAATTCTCGGCTAATCGGCAACATTCTCTTAAAGATATTTTTATATTATTCTTTTCTTTTTTAGAACTGCTCTCAAAATTAAAACGTCCTCGAATTAATCCAATTATAACTTTAGATTGAACTCCTTGCGCAAAAATTATATACTTCTCAATCATTTGAATTGCACTTTCCCTCATTTTTTCATTTTGATGTCCTAATGAATACCCAAAACGAAGAAAGGTTCCTCCAGTACCAATAGCTGGAATTTCAAAGTTATATGAATCTTTAATCTCATTAATCTTTTTTATGTTAATTTTTTCAGGTTCAAGAATAGATAATTCAATCCCATTATAGTCAAGAGAATCTAATAACTCACATAATCTAGAGAATTTCTCTATTATCTCCTCTTGAGTGCTTTTCGATTCATTTAGGCTGCAGACAATACTTAGTTTCATAATTTTAACTTCGAATTTCAGACTTTATATAAATAATGTTAATCCTATTTTAATTTAATTATAATACTCTTTTATATTTTAAAATGATAAAAAATCATAATACATTATATTCATATAATGTTTAAAGGAGAAGGAGATCTAAAAAATGAAAGATCCAAATTTGACAAAATCTAACATGAATTCTTTTTTTTTCGAAGATCCTAAAAATGGGCCTGTTGAAAAGCAAATTGAAGGAATTCAATTAAAATATTATTATTTCAATTCAGAAATAAAGATAAAAACGGAATCAAACAAAGTACTCAATGGAAGTTTACTTTTGGGAGATGCAAATTTGATTTATGACAAAAAACAATTTATTTTAAATCAATTTGACATTTTCTTCGTCCCTCCGGAAAAAGAAATTGAATTGAAAGGGGAAAAAGGTCGACAATATAAAATAGTATTAATATATAGTTTTATTGAGGAAGAACAACCACTTGAATTTGATATTCAACATTATAACTTGGAGAATTTCGTAAGTAGAGGGAAGCCTAGTTCAAATGAAATCATGTCAACTTTTAGAAGTGTTTGGACAGCTTTTAAAAATGATTTCTTTATGTCTGGAATAACAAAGATCCCTAATGATTCACTTAAAACGGGTGTAGTCACTAGCGTTAATTTAGAAGAGAATAAAGAAAAAGGAAAAGTTGAATTATATTCTCATATTCATCCGGATTTTCCTGAAGTATATATATTTCTCATTGATGATGATAATTATGCTATTACACAATACTTAATAAATTCTAAAGGTGAGTCTGTTTGCAAAGATCTTTCAAATGGTGATGGCGTGTTTTTCCCTGGATATTTAGGCCACATTAATTTTGCTAAACCTTATTACAAAGATTTAAAATTTTGCTCTTATATATGGTTTATTCCAACATTTGGTAAGAAAAAACAAATAGAACCAATTACTTTAAAAGTTTAATCTGATGAATCATTTAATTACCTAAACATTTTATTATGATTAAACATGAGTAAATGGGAATTGCCTCCAAAAGGGGGACATATGGATAAACCGAGTGGTATTTACCTTCAAAACATGTCTATAGCAGAAATTAAAGAAAGGGTAAAGAAGAACGATGTTATTATAATACCCTGCGGTTCTACCGAAAATCATGGTCCTGCAGCTTGTACTGGAGAGGATACTTTCTTGGTTACACGAATGGCAGAATTAGTAGCACAAAAAACAGAGTGTACTGTGGCTCAACCAATTTGGTATGGGTCACATCCATATCATCACGTTGGAATGCCAGGAACTATCATAGTCCCTGAAGAAACTTTTAAATCTCTGTTAAGATCTATAATGGCAGGATGTTGGAATATGGGTTTTAGAAAAATGATATTATTAAATGGGCATGGTCAAGAATATGTTATTCCAAGTGCAATTCACGAATTTGCAAAAAACTATCAATTACCAATGGTAATATGTAATGTTAATTGGTATCATGCAATTCCTCAACATTGTATGGATCAAAAACATGGTGGTCCCTTTGAAACGCCATTTATCCATGCAGATGAAGCAGAAACGTCTTTTTCAATGACATTGTTCCCAGAAATGGTTAAAAAGATCGATTCATGCGAAGATAATACTCCTGTAGGCTGGTTACCAGAAGAACACGTAGATAAAGCAGGAAATATTTATCAAAGACCTATTAAATGGTATGGACAAGTTGGATTTGGCCCTATTGAAGTCTCTGCTTATCCAGAAGGTCATGTTGGATGTCCTAGTAAAGCAACTTTTGAAAAAGGAAAACCTGGTATTGAAGCATTTCTAGATTACCTAGAAAAACTTGTAAATGATATATTGAAAACTTTTCCACCAGGAAAACTTCCTCCTATCAAAGAAATTACTCAACGAGATCCAAAAGAAATTGAACCATATATTAAAGGGCCACTAAATGGAGGAAAGAGTATTTATGAATTGAGATATCCTCCTTAACTTCTTTATACTTTTTTTTATCCTTTTTAGATAAAATAAAAAAAAATAATAGATTCTTATTAAATTTGAGCACCACAATATGCACAAAATTGTGCTGCTTCTTTTAATGGTGTTCCACAGTTAGCGCAATATTTTGCTCGTTCTGTAGAAACAATTTCTTTTTCTGGTATTGACATATGTTTTATTTGACCAGTTTCTGAGTTGAATTTCCCTATAAGTTGATTTGATGCTTTAAGATCTAATATTATTGCATTTATATCTTTTCTTGAAATGCCCGTACTTCTGCTCACATCTTCTACAGTAGCCTCTGGATTTGCTTGAAATTCTGCTAAAACGACATTTCTTAATTTACTTCTATTTGTTATTGCATATATCTGACTTACTAAAATAGCAATCCCGATTCCTAGGCTGATAAAACCCCACCAACTCCAACTGTTCCAAGGAATAAATGATTCAACCCCCCAATACAGGAATGCACCAGCGATTATCAGCGCACAAATAGAGAATCCTTCAGAATATTGATTTCTTTTATATTGCATTTTAATCACTAATATTAATTATGATAAAATAACATAGATAGAATTGTTTAGATATTAATTTAGTAATTTTATAAATGTTTAGGTTTTTTTTTATAGCTAATAATTTGAAGATTGTAATATAAAAACAAAGTAAAGAAGCAAATTAATTGGTAATTATACATTTATTTATTACTGTAAAAACAGATGAAAATTCTACTTGATCCTCAGTAAGAAGGATAACAATTTTTCCAAGAATTTTTATCGAAAGGATATAGAAATTATCTGAATGAATTACATTAAAATCTGGAGTGTGAATTCCGATTTCTGAAGTAATTTCTTCTGCTAACTCATAGATCTGCGACATATTTAAAGAAATAGATGTTTTATTGAATTCTTGATTTATGTATGATTTAATGACAGCACCATTTTCAGAAGTGATTAATACAAAATATAATCCTGATTCACCAAATTCCTTAATTAAACTATTTAGAACTAGATCCACTTCTAGAGTTGCAGTCATAATGATATAATTTAATGGTTTGTTTATATATAATTTAAGGTAAAATTTAATATTTCTATTCAGAATATTACGATAATTCTACGTTAATAAATATAAATCTCTTAAAAGATAATTCAACAAATAACTATATCTCAAAATATTGGTCTATTACAGATTCAAAATCATGAAATGGACTTAAATCACCTTTAAAGCCTATTATGTGAGAGATATAGTATGTTTCTAAGAATTCTTCTACTACAAGTTGCATATATCTTTTAATATTTTCAGTCCGATTATCCTTATCTATCATATATGCGAATATAACGTTGTTCTTAGTTTTTAAGAATAAATGGCAACCTCCAAGGTTCACATCTTCAAGTTTTAATCCATATTCTTCTCCAGCAATAAAATCTTGCGCATATATTAATATTGCTGAAATAAAGCCAGCAATTTGGAAATTATTGTTTGCAATGTTAGGTTTATTTTTATTCACTTTTGAGAAATATAAAAACCCTGCTTTATCTATAATA
>JBHLNL010000092.1:0-13042 GCA_048941605.1 Promethearchaeota archaeon
TAATATTTTTAATTTTGTTTACTATAGTTCTTATTAAAAAATCGTTTTTTTTTTATTAAATATATTATATTTTTATATAAACATGTTTTTAATTAAATTAATTAACAAAAAACATCTTTTTAACTCAAAGAGACTTATCTAAAAACTCCAATTTTTTATCTTTGATGTGATATGGTTAAACAGAAACTAGATATCGGATTTTTTACATCTATGTACTCACAAGTCAATGGTACTGCCATTGCTTGTAGAAATCTCGCTGAAGGCATCGCAAAATATACTGGGCATAACGTTCATGTATTCGCACCAGGGATTGAATACCCAAAAACAAAACCTAACAACCTATACCTCTATAACTTTTTCGGTGCTAAAATTGCCCCAAAAACTGGTTTTGTTTTGAGCTTTCCAATACACCGATACTTTTTTTGTTCCCATGATTTCCTAGATATAACACATATTCACACACATGCTAGTTTTGGTTCTATGGCAATCAATTGGGCGAAATATTTAGGTATTCCAATGACAGGGACTCACAATTCTCCTCTTTCTTTTTATACTGCTCAATATATTCCTGTTATGGGAAAACTTCTTTCGAGGATGGATTGGGTTTGGCGTTATGAAAGACATGTGCTAGATAAATATGATCTAGTTTCAGTTCCAACTAAATCAAAAAAGGATTTACTTAGGCATCAGAGATTTAAAGAACCTATTATTTGTATGACTAATGGTATTTCTGATTTATATTTTACAGATGTAAAAGAAAATGGAATAAGAGATAAATATAATTTGGACAGTAAAAAGATACTTTTATATGCTTCGAGGTTATCTCCTGAAAAACATCAGTTAAGTATAATTAAGATGTTTAAAAAGATTCAAAAAGAAGTACCTGATTCGCATTTGGTACTAGTTGGAAGTGATGGACCATCTAGTGGACATGTAAATAAGTTAATTAAAAAGAAAAATTATAAGGACATTGTTTCTTACTTGGGTAGAGTTCCATTTGCAGATTTATTAAAATTGTATAACACTGCAGATTTAGCTTGTTTATGGTCATGGGTGGAAGCAGAAGGCTTAGTTTTGATTGAAGCGATGGCACAAGGAACGCCTTGCGTAGGAGCAAATGCAGTGGGAATTTCAAATGTTATTAGTCATGGAAAAACAGGATATCTTGCCAATGATCTAGACCAATTTAAAGATAGAGTTGTAAAATTATTTAAAGATGATGACTTAAGGGCAGAAATGGGAATGCATTCTAAAATGGTTGCTCAGAACTATAGAATCAGTAAAGTAGCTAAAACATGGGTTAAACTCTATAAATTTGTGATAAACGAGCTTTATCCATTAAGGTATTATAAAAAAGAAAGAAAACAAAGAGTTGAATTAGTTAAGGAGTTTGTGCATAAATTACCTATTGTTTCATTTTAATTCTTATCTAAAAATTATACTCTGTTCTAATTTGAGTTAATTTTAATTTACATTTACTGCAAAAATCAAGAGATTTACTATCAATATCATTTATTCCTTTAGAAAATCGCATAACACATAAATTATTAAGACAATGGGCTGAATCTATTATTATATGTCCAATCTCATGAATAACTTCTTTAATTACTCGTTCTTCAAAAAGATCTTGATTATTAATTCTGCCATAGAATTGTTCTTTCAACTTTAATGATGACACGACGCTACATCGATGTGTTAAATGAGTTTCTCCAAATAAAAATAAAAGATTATCATTACTACTTGAATATATAGGAAGATCTGTAATTGCAATTATCATTCCAAGCTTTTCTTCAATCCTTTTATCAATTAATATTTGATAGAATTTATTGGTAGGATGAATTTTAATTCTATCAGCAGATTTTTTCATTTCTTTATATTCTTTTTTCACACCCTTAGAAAATATCTCAAAAGAAAAATTATGATTACCTAAATTCCTTATACTAAAAAAAAATGAATCGTATACTTGATTTATATTATGTTTAATTTTATGAAAAAAATCTGTATCAAAATCTCCAAAAAAAAGAAATCCTAAATGACATGGTAAGATTAGTTTTTCTAACTTTTCATCTTTTAAATCAAATTCTTCAGAATAAGAAATCCCTATTCGTGTAATTAATCTTTTTAATCTTTCCTTATATTTGCGAATCTTTTGCTGATATCTTTGAAGTTTTGGCATTATCAGAGTTTTAAAAGTTACTTTCTATAAGAAGTTTCTTTAGTATTATAATATATTGAAATTGAGGTTTGGTTTTATTAATAATAGGTATTTAAGTCATTAATAATATTATAAATTAGAATAATTAATTTTTAAACAATAATTTGTAGAAAAAAATGACAGAACTACCCGAAAATTCAGAGGAAACCAATTTAAATAAAGAATTTACTCAAAATCTTTCAACTGAAGCAGAATATGATAAACAAGTCATTAAAAAAGATTTTATCCCTCACTTTTTTCCAACATATAGAATAAAAAGACAGTTATATGCTTTACCTATATTTCTTGTGGTTGCTATATCAGCAATTCTAGCATACTTAACATATATAGAAGCGGGAGTACAAATAGATGGAGGATATGTTTCAGAAAGCGAGTTTGGGGCATTAGGTGGGATCATAAATGGATTAATTTATACAGCTTTAGCAGGAATCTCTGCATTTATTATAATCTTCATTATAAAAAGAAAGGGTATTGGTTTTTTAATGTATGTTTTCGGATTTAGTTTTGGATTAATAGGTTTTTTTCAAACTTGGTTTTTTGGAGAAATTGTAATATATTTATTATTCTTAAATTCACCATCATTGTTCTATTTATTTTATTATGAATTAATTTTCCTCACAGCATTTTTTACAATTGTTATGCTTTATTTATATTTTACTTCAAAATCTATAAAGACAAAAAATTTCATAGTTTTATATATAGGATTATTAATCGGAGCTTCGATGGGAGTTTTAATGCCACTCTGGACAACTTTAGCTATTTTAATTGGAATTTCATGTTGGGATATTTTTGCTGTGTTATATAAACATGGCCCAATCAAACAATTAATTGACATTGCTTCAAATTCAGAAGGAGTGGACGTTTCGCCAGAACAGGAATTACACCAAAAAATTAATACTGGAGAATATGAGTATGATACTTCAAAATTAGAAATTGGAATAGGTGATTTAGCTTTTTATAGTATGCTTACTTCTAGTGCTCTAGTTCAAACCAATAATCTAATAGTAATGATTTTAACTGCAATTGCAATAATTATCGGTACTGGAATTACTATTTCAGGTTTAAAAAGAAATAAAATTTTACCTGGTCTCCCTATTTCAATTTTCTTAGGGATTGGTACAATGTTACTATCATGGTACCTTATTTCAACTTTTTTTATCTAATTGGAATTAATTTTCTTTATAACAATACCTATTGATTTTATAAATTGATTCTAAAAAGGATTTTTAACAACAACTTTTATTATTTTCTTAACTTATTTAATTTGTATAAATAATAATAGTAAAGATGTTCTAATGATTGATATTAGTAATTTTAAAAAATTTTCAGTAATAGGAGCTGGTACAATGGGTCGTGAGATTGCCCAAGTAGCGATCATGTCTGATCAATTTGAACAAGTAAATTTGTGGTCAAGAACTCAGAAAACTTTAGATATCGCAGCCAGTTTTATTGAAACTGGTCTTAAAAAATTAGAAAATAAAGGTTTACTAGGGGAAAACTCTGTTAAAGACCTTTTAGAAAAACTAGTTATAGAAAAGAATTTTGAAAAAGCTTCCAAAGCCGATTTTATAGTTGAGTCAGTACCAGAATTCATGGATTTAAAACAATCAACTTTCAAAAAATTAGGAGATTTTGCTCCAGAACATACAATACTCGCAACAAATACATCTACAATGAGTATCACAGAAATAGCTTCTACTTCTGGTAGAGCTGATAAAGTAGTTGGTATGCATTTTTTTATACCTATACCTGTACTTGAATTGATAGAGCTTATTAGAGGTAAAAAAACTTCCGATGAAACTTTTGAAATTAGCGCTGCTATTGGTGAATCGCTTCCTTGTATTAGAGGAAAAAAATTTGTTGCACGAATTGAAAAAGAAAGTCCAGGTTTTATCGTTAATAGACTAACTATTGCCAGTGGAGCATATATAGATTGGTTAACTGATGTTGCGATGGAAAAAGGAATTCAATGGATAGATCTTAATGAAGATCTTGTTGTTCCAAATCAAATGGGAATTCTCGCAAAAAGAGATTACTTAGGTTTAGATGTAATTCGTAACGCTGCTAAATATTTTGAACAAAATGTTTCACCGGACTTTGCTACTGGAAAAGCTTTAACCAAACTCATTAATCAAGGAAATTTAGGAAGAAAAACAGGAAAAGGTTTTCTTGAATGGACTAAAGATGGAAGACCTATAACTCATGGAGCAAAAAAAGCTAATCTAGGGAATTTGGAGTGTTTCATGGCTCTTCAAATGAATGAAGGGTGTAGGCTCTTAGAAGAAGGAATTGTTTCGAGTTATGAAACAATTGATAAAACTATGATTGCTGGAATGCGTTCGCGTGGTCCATTTGAATTAGGAATGGATAGATATCAAGAATGGTGCAAGTTATTAGAGGATTTTGCAGAAAATTCAGGTAAAAATTATTTTCGACCGACTAAATTAATGCAATCAGGAGATTTTATGAAATATAAGTGATTATTCATTGAATATCTTAAATAGTAAAAGAAACATTAACTTCAATTTCTTTTTTATTAAAAATGAAAAAAAAATCCAAATGAATTTTATTGAATTATAAATGTCTGACAAAGAAGAGGCACCCAGAACAGGGTTAGAAAAAATTATAGTTTATTTTAACGAAACTCTTGAAATAAATCATCCTATCGCTATTGCTAAAATTGTGGAAGATACAGGCTTTTCTTGGAGTTTTGTTAAAAAAACTTTAGCAAAAATAAATGATCAATATGACGGATTTCATTTTGAAAAATCAGGAAATACGTGGATTATGTGGAAGGATCGTGATCATTTAATAAAAAAACTTGACGAGACTTGTTCTCGTATGTTGGATGAATCTAATGATGGAGAATGAGGAATTTCTATTAAATTTTGAATGAAGATTAATTTTATTTATAAAATTTTCTATCTCCAAGCTTTTAAAAATATGAACTCACGCTTTCTATTTAAAAATTTAAAACTATAATGGATCATATGAGTATTCAACTAGATTTTCTTTCTAAATTAAAGTTAGTTATCTGTCCTTTTGAAAATACATGTCCACTCCCCAAAAAAAATTTCTTATGTAAAATCCCTGAGTGTAAAAACTGCACAAATTATATTGAAAAGCTAAAAGCACTCAAGAAAAGGACTCTCTACTAGGTTTATAATCCTATCAGAATTTTTATCCAAGACTATTTAGGTATGTTAATCCTATTTTCTCTTAATTTAGTTTCAATATAACTATTTAAACTTAATAATTCTTCAATATTACATCTATCTATTAAATCCAATAAATTTTCTGACCAAGATTCTGTGCATCTTTCACATTCAAATACAAAGCTAAGACTTTTCCTACTTTCCTTACTGTTCATTGATCTAAATTTAATTTTATTTTAAGTTGGAGTTTTATTAAAAATACAATCTGCAACGTATACTTAGAAGATCTTCTTTACATATTGAGAAAACATTAAGTTCTCGCTCCTTTCTAAAATATGTTTTGATAGGAGGAGTACCTTCTATAACTCTGAAAAAGACTTTATTATCTTTTATCCATAAATGATCAACCATGATACTAATTCTGTCTGTTGTACCGGTACTATATATTTGAAAAGCTGAAAGTGATTGCAATTTCGACTCCATACTTTTCTATTCAAAAATATAGATTTAAACTACTGTATTTAAAAAAAAAATTTTCACCTATTTTTTGCCAAAACTCTACTGAATCTTATATTATTTCAAAAAGAAGAGATATAAAAAAGTAATTAAAAAATTCTTGGTTCCCATAAAAAACCTTTTTATTAGTGTGATATTTCATTTAGTGTGAAATTTCACACATATACAAAATAAGTTATGTGGGTAAATTAAATGAAAATTGAAAAATCAAGCCAAGATCTCGAAAATGAAGTAATTTATGCAGGTCTATGCATTCACTGTGGAAGCTGCAATGCTTTTTGTCCTCATATGGATTTTAACAAAGAAACTGGGGAAGCTTATGTCGTTGATGAATGCGCTGAAACCGTAGGTCTCTGTTACAATTCTTGTCCAAGAAGTTTCCTTCCGGTATCGGAAATTGAACAGAAATTATTTGGGAAAACTCGTATTGATCTAGCTGTTGGAGTATATAACGATATTATTCAGGTAAAATCAAAAAATAAAGATGATATCTTATATAACTTAGTTGTTGCTGCTTTTGAGGCAGGGATTGTAAAACACATGGTTTTAAGTGAAGTGAAAAGTAAAAAACCACCAGTTGCATTCCCTATTGTTGTAAATAATCCGAAAAAAGCTAAACAATATGTGCCAAAAACTACAATGGAAAATGCAGGACCGTTAGTAACCGGTATAGGACAAGCATATAAAGAATATAAAAGGGATATCGGAATTCTTGGTAATCCTTGCCATATTCAAGGCCTAGCAAAAATTCTTACTTCCGACTTTAACACTGGAGCAGAGCGTACTTCATTAAAAATAGCCTATGCGTGTTCTTCAGGAGGTATGACAGGGTGTAAATATTGTACTGATTTCTCAGGAGAATTTTCAGATATTTCCTTCTCACCGTGGGGGGCACCAAAAGGATCTGGAGAAGCATTTCTTATAATTAGAACAGATATCGGTCAAAAATTAGTTGATACTGCGGTTCAGAAAAAATTAATTGAAATTACAGACCCAAATCCGGATTTATCTGAAATGAAAAAGTTCTTAAATAAAAAACGTAAAAAGAATTTCTTAACTCTCCTTGGAAAAGATTTAATAAAAGCTAAATATTTAGATCTAAATATTGATGAGATAAAAGATATTCTTGAAGATTAAATATTCCTATTTATTATTTTCTATAATAAAATTTTTTATTTTTCTATTTAGGGATTGCATAGCATTAGTAGTTTTTCCATGAAACTTGATTATTTTAATTGATGATTTCTTTTTTTTTTAATATCAAACGCGTCAAGGTTTCAAATATTTTTTTAGTATTTTCACCACTCTTTGAGGATGTTTCAAAAAAATAGTCCAATTTGTATTCTTCTTTAAATTCTTCAGCGTAATCAAATTTCACACTTCTTCTAATATCAGCTAGATCAAGTTTTTCTCCAACTAATACAAACACAGGATTATCCGCATTGTTCTTTACAATATTATACCATTCATCTAAAGAGTCAAAACTCGTTCTACGAGTGATATCATAACAGAGTAAACAACCAGTTGCTCCTCTCGAATAGTTAGGTAGAAAAAGTCTAAAACGTCTCTCCCCTGCGAAGTCCCAAATTTGTAATCTAATGTTTATTTTATCAATATTGATATCATAAGTTGCTAAATCAGTGCCAATTGTTATTTTCTGAGGGATAAATTGTCCTGTTGTTAATCTCTGAACCATGGTACTTTTACCTACTCCACCATCACCTACAATAACAACTTTAAAGAACATCTTTCTCTGTGCCATGATGCAGAAACTTCCTCCTTTTGAGAAATTTTAATAATAATATAAATGATGAGTTTAATAAATTTTTATTCACTTTTCAATTGTTCCCTTATTTTGTTATTCAAGGTTTTAAGGTTTTCAATTAATTTTATTTGTATTTTCCTTGGAAAAGGCTTAATAAATTCATATATCTTTTCTACACTAAAATTATTTACGACTTTATAAATATAAATTAAAAGTATAATAGTTAAAGACGGTGAAATAGTAAGAAAACCATAGAACATATAAGATATTGTTATTGTTTGATGACCTGGAAGCATAATTTTTATACCAATTGAACCAGTGTTTATAAATAATATTATAATCAAATTTAAAATGTTTAAGCTAACGAAAACTAACAATGATGTAATAGAAACTATCCTAAAATTTTTTGGATTTAAAAATGAGATTAAATCCCTTAAATCACTTGAAAGTTGAGAATTAATGTCTTGTGTTAAGTTCTTCTCACTATTTTTCTTCATAATTTCTATCTTTGAATATTTCCATAAATCAATAAAAACCCAATAAAAACTAAATGTATAAATGAAGATAAGAACTCCAATAAAAAACATGACATACCAATTAACGATATGGGGATTATACAATGATTCTGTTCCTAACCAGAATATTAAAATCAATTGAAAAATTGTACAAAAAAAAAGTCGATTTGCATATATTCGTTCTAAACCCAAGGGATTATATAGAATTATACTATTTTTAAATTCAGTTCTTCTTTTATTTGTGCTAAGAATCCTAAAAAAAATAGAAAATGTGAAAGTAACTAATGGAAATAATAACAATAAGATATAATTCCATTGTTGAGCGACAACTAATACAAAAAGAAAAGTGAATAAAATTATATCTCGGAGTAAAACTTCAGAAAATAAATCTTTTATTGACAGATAATAATGCTTGTTATTTTCTTCTTTCATTTTTTTATTAAAATATACTTAATAAATAAATCTTTATGATTTTTAATTATCAAATTATGGAGGAAAATGCAAGAATTTAAATTTTAATTTAAAGCCTAAAAAATTAAATTAAACTTTATTTAAGAAAAAAAGAGTTTATTATTATTTTATTATTATTTTATTTATCTCAAACACATTAATAGTGTCTTTGTGTGTAGATATTATGAACACTGAACAACTCGATATAAAAAAAACAGCTCTCTATGATATTCACTTAAAACTTGGTGCACGGATGATTAATTTTGCTGGATGGCAGATGCCAGTTCAATATGAAAGCATAATAAAAGAACATAATGCAGTACGCTCTAACGCTGGTATCTTTGACATCTCACATATGGGCGAATTTCTTCTCGAAGGTAAAGATGTAATTAATTTCCTCCAATATATAATGATAAATGATTTAAATTTATTAGAGCCATCTAAAGGCCAATATTCCTGTATGTGTTACGATAATGGAACAGTTGTAGATGATCTTGTATATTATGAGGAAAATCCAGAGCGCTTTAGAATGATTGTTAATGCCGGTAATATCGATAAAGACTTAAAATGGTTAAATAAACATATAGGGAATTATAAAGTAGAAATTACCAATCTTTCAACTAAAAGAACTCGTATAGCATTTCAAGGACCAAAAGCAGATGATTATCTTCAATCACTTCTCGATGTAGATTTATCTAAGATAAATAGATTTTATTTTGCTCATTGTCATTTAAATAATAAGCCACTTTTTATAGCAAGAACAGGTTATACTGGTGAAAAAGGTTTTGAAATGTCTTTTGAAAACAAATTTGCCAAGGAAGTTTGGAATGATTTATTAAAAACTGGATCAACGCCTGCAGGGTTAGGAGCAAGAGATTCTTTAAGGTTAGAAGCCTGTTATTCGCTATATGGTCACGAAATAAGTGAATCCATTACAGCTATTGAGGCAGGGCTTAGCTGGTTAGCGAAACCTAAAGAAGGTATAGATTACATTGGAAAAGAAATTCTTATGAAACAAAAAGCTGAAGGTACGGAAAGAGTTTTAGTTGGAATTAATTTAATTGATAGGGGAGTTCTTAGAGAGAATTATAAAATTTATAAGGATAGCAATGAGATTGGATTTGTTACATCTGGAGGTTATTCTCCAACACTAAAAAAAACAATAGGTTTAGGACTTATAAAAAACCAATATAAAGAAATTGGTACTGAAATAAAAATTGAAATTCGTAATAAACTCTTAAAAGGAAAAGTAGTATCTACACCATTTTACCGGAATGTGTAAAAAAAATAATATATTGCTAAGAATAAGTGAAAATTGATGGACTACGAATTTCCTAACAATTTAAAATATACTTCTACTCACGAATGGGTAAGAATTGAAGATACAGTTGCTACTGTTGGAATAACCGATTATGCCCAACATCAATTAGGTGATATTGTATTTGTAGAACTTCCTGAAGTTGGTATGGTTTTTGAAAGAGGAAGTAATGCAGCAGAAATCGAATCAGTAAAAGCTGTCGGGGATTTAATTATGCCACTTTCAGGAGAAATTATTCACATAAACGAGACTCTTGCAGATAATCCAGGTCTCATAAATTCCTCTCCATTTAATGATGGATGGATAATAAAAATTAAGATTTCTCACCCTATTGAAATGGATGAACTTCTTTCTATTGAAAAATACAAAAATATAACTCAAAACGAGAAAATTTAAAATTTTTTTCTTTATTGTTTTAATTAATTTTTGATAATTTTATATATGAGTTGTTTAAATTGGATTTTATACCTCATGATGATAAAACTATTGAAGAAATGCTTAATGTAATTGGTTTAAAATCTTTAAAAGAGCTCTTTCAAGATATACCTAAAGATTTAATTATTGAAAAATTAAATTTACCCGCTGGTTTACCTGAATCAAATTTATTATATAAAATTACTAAAATATCTCAAAAGAATAAATTATATTCAAATTCTTTCTTAGGAGCCGGGTGTTATTTTCATTATATTCCTTCATTAGTTGATTTTGTGACCACTCGGTCAGAATTTTACACTTCCTATACACCCTATCAAGCTGAAGCTAGTCAAGGATATTTACAAGCTATCTATGAATATCAAACTATAATTTCTAAAATAACTCAAATGGATGTAGCAAATGCAAGTATGTACGATGGATCAACTGCTCTTGCTGAAGCAGCAATTATGGCGACAATAATTACTCAGAAGAACTCTATCATATTGTTAAGTGGAATTCATCCGGAATATGAAGCCGTTGTTAAAACATACTGTTGGGGGCAGAATATTAATATAGAAATGGCAACAGAAAAAAATCTTAAAGATAAATTAAATAATAATGTCGCTGCTGTATTGTTTCAAAGTCCTAATTTTTTTGGTGATATAGAAGACATATTTAAAATCACTAAAATAATAAGAGATAACTGCCCTAATTGTTTAATTATTCAGTCTATGACTGATCCAACATGCTTAGGTATTTTAAAACCTCCTGGAGTCACTGATATCGACATTTTTGTTGCTGAAGGGCAATCTTTCGGAATCAATCCATCTTTTGGAGGACCAGGATTAGGAATTTTTACTGCAAAACAAAAATATTTAAGAAAAATGCCAGGAAGACTGATTGGAAAAACTAAAGAAATTAATGGTGAAAAAGAAGGATTTATTCTAACACTACAAGCACGTGAGCAACATATTCGTAGAGAAAAAGCAAGCTCTAATATTTGTACAAACCAAGCATTATGTTCATTAGCAGCTTTAATCTATCTCCTAGCATTGGGAAAAACAGGTTTAAAAGAGGTAGCAAATCAAAATTTCCAAAAAGCACATTATCTAAAACAAGAATTGAGTAAAATACCTGGTTATAAAATATTAAATAAAAAACCAACTTATAATGAGTTTTTAGTTAAATGTGATGATATTGACTCTCTAATAGAACAGTGTAAACAACGAGAACTTTTACCACCACTAAAAATTTCAAGATATTACCCTGAGATGAAAAATATTGCATTAGTATGTGTAACTGAAATGAACTCAAAACACTCTATAGAATCATTTATTGAAGCTGCTTATTCTGCTTCGAATGCCAAAATGGAGGGAGAGTAATTCATGAACTCTAATATTCAATTGGTTTTTGAAAAAGGAAAACAAATCGTTCAGCAAAATTATATACCTAAAATGGATATTGATGAAATAGATCTTGACAAAATCTTGCCAAAACATTTACAAAGAAAAGATATCCCACTTCCTAATATTCCCGAAATTGAAATCGTTCGCCATTTTATTAGTTTGAGTAATAAAAATTATGGAGTTGATACAGGAATATATCCATTGGGATCATGTACAATGAAATATAATCCTAAAATAAATGAAAATATTGTTAAACTACCCAATTTTGCCCAAATTCATCCCTTACAAGAAGAAAATGAAGGTTGTTTAGAATTACTTTACCAACTCTCAAAATTATTAGGAGAAATAACAGGGATGGACGGATTTACATTACAACCAGCAGCAGGAGCTCATGGGGAGTTAGTTGGTTTATTAATAATGAAAAAATATTTTGAGAGTAAAGAGATAAAAAAACAAAAAATTATTGTACCTGATTCGGCTCATGGAACTAATCCCGCTTCGGCAAGAATGGCAGGATTCTCAATCATAGAAATACAATCAAATAAAAATGGAGAAGTTCCATTAGACAAATTAGAATTTGCAATGGATCAAGGTGATGTTGCTGGAATCATGTTAACTAATCCTAATACGTTGGGAGTATTTGATAGACAAATCAAGGAAATTACGAGAATTGTTCATGAAAAAGGGGGATTATGTTATTATGATGGGGCAAATTTAAATCCAATGTTAGGAATATGTCGTCCACGAGATATGGGATTCGATATTGTTCATCTAAATTTACATAAAACTTTTTCTACTCCGCATGGTGGCGGTGGACCTGGCTCTGGACCCATTGGTGTTGTTAATGAACTAATTCCTTTTCTTCCGGAACCATGCTTAATCTCTACAGAACAAGGAATAATATGTCAAGAAAACACTGATAACTCAATTGGAAGGATAAAAGCTTTCTGGGGTAATTTTGGGGTGCTAGTTAGAGCTTATGCTTACATTCTAGCTTTAGGTTCGGAAGGATTGAAGAAAGTCGGTCAAATCGCCGTTCTAAATGCGAATTATTTAAGAGTTCTATTACAGAAGAACTATAACCTACCTTTTAACCGAATTTGTCAGCATGAATTTGTACTTTCAGATCGTGGTATACCTAATGAGGTTACAACTGAAGATATAGCAAAACGTATTCTCGATTATGGAATATATGCACCAACAATTTATTTTCCATTAATAGTTCCTGGTGCTTTAATGATAGAGCCAACTGAAACCGAATCTAAGCAGTCATTAGATCATTTTGCTA
>JBHLNL010000093.1:0-13030 GCA_048941605.1 Promethearchaeota archaeon
GGAAAGATTTCAGCAGAAGTAATTGATGTTAACTTAAATCCAGACCTAGGTATGAAATACCAAGTTCAAGGTGTTCCAATGACAGTAATAAATGAAAAGGAAGTTATTCACGGAATGTTTACTCCTCAAGATTTACTAGATAAACTTGTTGGTTCGAAAAATCGGGATTTTGGGGGAATGTATGCATAATTAATCTGAGAGGATTGTAGATCATGTCTCAAGATGATAAATATAGAGAAATAATAAAGAGAGAAATGGCAAAATTAAAGAAACCAGTTAAATTAAAAGTATTTACTTGTAAAAAGAAACAGCCATCTGGGAGCCAAATAAAAGAATGTATGGATTGTAATCAATTTATGGCACTATTGAGGGTTTATGAAGAAAACTCCAATGGAATGTTAACAATTGAGGAATTATGTATTGATGATAATCCCGAGTTTGCAAAGACTTATGATATTTCACGAGTACCTACAATTTTATTCGTTGATAAGAATGGAAGAGAAATTATACGATATTTAGCAGCGCCCCAAGGAGGTGAAATTCAGCCATTCATCCAAGCAATATTTGCTTTTGCTGGCGCACCCAATTATTATGAAGCAACAATAAAACAAAATTTAGATAGAATTCAACCTTCTACTATAAAAGTAATGATCACAGAGACTTGTCCATACTGTCCTCAAGTTTGTACAATAGCTAATAATTTTGCTATAGCATCTAATGGAAAAATAAGGACAATTATTATTGATATTATTTCAAATCCAGATATTGGTCAATATTATGACGCCGCTGGTGTACCATATACCATTATTAATGATAAAAAGACCTTAGTTGGAATGGTTGGGGCTAATGAGATTTTGCGGGCTTTAATTGGAAATAATATTCGTGTTCAATATTGATCCTTTTAATTTGATTATATTTAATTTTATGAAAATAATTATTAGTAACTGTAGATAAAATTGCCGGCTTCATATGTATTTGAGAAGATGATACGAGAGGAGATGAAGAAACTTTCTAAACCTATTAAGCTACACATTTTTATAGATAAGTCTCAAAATTATGAGAATACTATGTCAATTTTAAAAGTCTATGAAGAGAATTCCAATGGATTGCTAATGCTTGTTGAATTGCCAATTGGAAGTAATCCAGAATTAGAGAAAAAATATAATATTAAACAAATTCCAACAATTTTATTCATTGATAATGAGGGAAATGAGCTTATTCGATATTTAGCAGCACCTCAAGGCAGTGAAATCCAACCTTTTATTCAATCCTTATTAATATTCTCCGGGGCTTCAAATTATTATGAATCTACAATTACAAAGAATCTTAATAGAATAGTCCCTTCAACAATTAAAGTGATGATCACTAATTCATGTGCTTACTGCCCTCAGATGGTGTCTATTGTTTCTCAATTTGCTCTTGCCGCGAGAGGAAAAATTAAAGCGGTGATAATAGATATAACGGAAAATCCTGAAATTGGAAACTTATATGATGCCTCCAGTGTTCCTTATACAATTATAAACGAAGGTGAACCATTGGTAGGTTGTTATGGACCTAATGAATTTCTAGAGGAACTTTTGGGAGGGAATATGATATTATCATAGAACAAATTAATAATTTTTAATAATAGAATGATTAAGTGAGGGAAAAAGAGGATGTTTAATGTTGATATGGAAAGTATTGATTTAGAAAAAATTTATGATATAATCGTATTAGGTGGTGGACCAACAGCAATTGGATGCGCAATTTATGCTGCTCGATTCGCTATGGATGTATTAGTTGTTGGTAAGACATTTGGAGGATTGATTGCTACAACTCATATAGTTGAGAATTATCCAGGAATCAAGTCTATAAGTGGTCAAGGTTTAATGGATAAGTTTAAAGATCATATGGATTCACTTAATATTCCTTATATATCTGATGAAATACGGAGTATTGAGAAAGTGGATGGCCACTTCGAACTTCATTCATTCTTTCAAAAATTTAAAGCAAATTCAATTTGCCTAGCAACTGGATCAGAAAGGAGGAAATTAGGTATTCCTGGAGAAGAAGAGTTTGCTGGAAGGGGTGTTTCATATTGTGCAACGTGTGATGGACCTTTTTATAAGGATAAAGTTGTTTGTGTAATTGGAGGAAGTGACTCAGCAGCAAAGGAAGCGTTGTTTTTATCACAGAATACTAAAAAGGTTTATATTATCTATAGAGGAGAAGAAATAAGAGCAGAACCTATTAATAAGAAACGGGTTTATGAAAATTATAAAATTGAAATAATTTATAAAACAAATATAACTGAAATTAAAGGGGAAGGTACAGTAAAATCTGTGGTTTTTGACAATGGAAAAGAACTTGAAATTGATGGAGTCTTTATTGAAATCGGATCAATTCCCAATTCTGGTTTAGCAAAAAGTGTTGGAGTTGAAACTAATGATAAAGGTGAAATCAAAATCAATCGTAAGTCAGAAACAAATATTCCAGGTATTTTTGCTGCTGGAGATGTAGCTGATGCACCTTTTAAGCAAGCTATTACTGGAGTTTCAGAAGGTGTTATTGCTGCTTATTCCGCTTTTGATTATGTCAAAGAGATGAATATAGAATATTAATACAAATTTTTTTTATTTAATTATTACCTAATAGGCCACTCTATAAATATCTAAATTTATTAATAATAATAGTAATTTAAAAAAAGAGAGAAAAAAAAGATTTATTCAATTTCAATCTCAATACTATGGAACTCGGGCTCTTTGAAAGGCACTTGAATCTTTAGAAGTCCATTTTTGTAAACAGCTCTTGCTTCTTCTGGTATTATTGGACAACAAACACTATAGGATCCTATATATATAGTATCTTCGGTTTCTCCTTTAATGAAAAAACTATCGTCATGCATTTTAAGTTTGATTGTGTCTTTCTCTACTCCAGGTAATTGTATCTCAATCTTGTAAATATTTTCCTCGTCATCGGCCCAAGAACATACTTCTGGAGATGATAAAAATTTTTCGGTTTCTTCTATTTCAGACATATTTTTCACCTAAAATCTTTAAAATTACAACCTAAATAAGAGATTTAAAAGTCTCTTTTATTGATTATTAAAAAAAGAAAGATTCTTCACTCAAAAACTAATTTGAATTTAGCTTTAATTTTTAAAATATAAACATTTCTTATTATAAGAAGAAGAACACCCTTATTGATGTTTCATTAAAGGTTGTCTAGTTAGTAATATTTCTAAAATTTTATCCCTATATTCTTTTATGTCCCATTTCTGATTCATTTTTTCCTTTTCAGAGATCTCTTTCAGAATTTCTCTAATCAGGAGTGAATCAAAATAAGTTAAATTTGGACTGATTACTGATAACATATATTGCTTTTCACCATATCTTCCGCTTTTGTCTGGAAAAGAATCAAAAAAAAGGTATCCTTTATTCTGAATATTTTCTATATTAATTAATATCCCCTGAGACTTTGTGATTTTATCATGTCCATATATCGAAGTTGCTGCATTAAATAATTGTTTACCAATTACATTATTTGAAAAGGGTAGATTATCGTCCAGAGGGTAGCTTTCTTTTACTACTGGGCCAGTAATATCATCCCAATACACTAATAATAAATATAAGGGAGGCTGTTCTTTTTTAAAATTATTTGGAGTAACTTGTATATTTAGAGATTTAAATAAATGTTTAATTTCTTTATCAATAAGATTGGATTTTTTATTTCGATTAATTTTTCCAGAGATCGAAGCAATTAAATCTTCATTATTAAAGGGTTTAGTGATATAATCGTCAACTCCCAACATTTTACCCAATCGAATATCTTCAGGAGTAGATTTTGCAGTTAGAAATAAAAATGGAATACGATTCCATTGAGGATGAGTTGAAACAGATGAAAAAAATTCATAACCATTCATTTCTGGCATCATAATATCACTAATGATTAAATCTGGATCGAGTTTCATTTCAGATAACAACAATAATGCATCTTTACCGTTTACTGCAGTTTCAACAACATAATCATTTTCTTCTAATAATAGTTTTAAATGAAATAAGATATCTTCATTATCGTCAACTATGAGTATTACAGTTTGGGTTTTAGATTTCATACCGATTACAATAATTGTCTTATAGTGAAAATATCATTTAAGATTATATTTAAATCTTAATTTAAATATTATCTATTCTTGGAAAAAAAATAGAGAAAATTGTTTCATCTCCTAATTTGCTTTCAATAAAGATTTCTCCTTGGTGAAGCTCTATTATATCCTTTGCTATTGATAGCCCTAATCCTGTTCCAGAAGTATTTCTAGCATTTGAAGCTCTATAAAATCTTTCAAAAATACGAGGGAGTTCTTCTTCCCTTATCCCTTCACCACGATTTTTAAATTGAAATAATATCCCATTTTTTCCTTTAGGATTGAATTTTCCTTTATAATTTTCAATTGCATTTATCTTGATAGTTGTATTTTCATTTGAATATTTTATAGCATTATCAAGAAGAATTCGAAAAACTTGATCAATTCTTTTAATGTCCCCTTTCATATTGATATCTTCATTAATATCAATTTGAAAAGTAATGTTTTTTTCTTCAGCAAAAGGGGCTAAGAATAATTCCATATCTTGTAATAATTTCAAGGGATTATAGTTTTCTACATTAAGCTCTATTTTTTTTTCATCAATCTGAGAGATTGTAAGAATATCTTCCGATAAATCTTTGAGAAGTGAAATATTCCTTTCTCCTGTCTCAATAATGTAGTTTTGCAGTTCAGGGGTCAGTGAATTTTGTTTTTGCTTGTATAAATCTAAGGACATCATCAGAACAGTTATAGGCGTTCTCAATTCATGAGAAACTGTCGACACCATGTTTTTAATTCTTCTTTCTGCCAGGATTCTTTCTGTGATATTAAGGCCATAAATATTAAGATAATTTTCTTCAGTAATGGGGGTTATAGTAAACGAGTAAAACTCGTTATTTAGTTCAAGCTCAATTTGTTGAATTTTTTGAATATGAAAGACTTCCTCGATTACATTATTTAAACTAGGAGGGTTTTTATCCCCAATTTTAATATTAAACAATTTTTGACCAGCATCATTTATATATAAGATAATTTCTTTACTGACTCTTAATATTGGGTTTGGGTTCTCCGAAGGAAACTTTGCCATACTCTTAATTTCTTGTTCTGCTTTTCTGCGTTCAGTAATATTTCGACCAACTGCAACTATATAATTAGATTCTCCTTGATCATTAGTAATAATTGAGCCTAAATACTCAAAGGGTATTTTTTTTCCATGTTTTGTAATTAAATCCATTTGAACTGTAGTATTGCCAGTTTCTATGGCATTACGTATAGCCTTTTCAGCTTTTATCAAATCTTCTTGACTGTAATAAGAATCAGGTGCTTTCATGGATAATATTTCCTTATCAGTATACCCACTAATCTCATTAAAAGCTTTATTCCATCTTATCGCTTTACGAGTCATTGGGTTAAAAACGAAAAAAGTATCCATTTGAGCATTTAATGCGGTTTTTGTAAATATTTCGCTCTGATTTATTCTTTTGAATAATGTATTTAAGGGATTTTCAAGTCCCTTTTTGACAATTGCTAAATAAATGAGATAAAAAGAGACTATTTTAAAAAGATGACCTATTAAATTAGATAAATCATATACACCAACGTAAAAAGTAAAAGCTAACTCCGCTGCTATAGTTGATAAAATTGAATATATTTTCAGACGGTATGTAGTTAAATTGAGCTCTTTTCTATTTTTATATAATATTGTTATTGATACTGCTAAAATTCCAATAATTATATATTCGTTGATTATTTTAAACAAGGTGAGACCACTCCCTTCAATGTAGCAAACTGGAAAAACTCGAGCAAAAATTAATATTACCAAAAGTGAAGTAACAACCGAATATCCAATTACTAGATTATTTGGATTGACTTTTTTATACATTAAAAGAAATGCCGTGAGAAATGAACCTGCTTGAAGATATCTAGCAACGATCCATAATTGAGTTGGTAAATTTGAGTTATATCCTTCAAATATATTCATCCCGGTGTAGGCTAATGTATGGACTAGATCGATTGCGCCTATATATAATAGACTAACACCCAAAACTAAAAAAATTGAGCTCTCAATATTTTTCCGAGTATTCCATCCTATTGAAAAAATTCCAAATGCGATGACTACACTGAATAATTCCGCTATTGTATGAAATAAAAGATAGCTATAGAAGTTTGTAAGATAAATAAGAAATAAGATTATGATAAAAACGATTATTTGTGATTTAATTTTTGCTCGACTTGAGATTCGTTTCTTATGTTCTTCTAGCCCCATTAGATTATGAGAAGGTATTTTTTAATTCTGATTCGATATAATTTAGTATTATTCACTTAAATAATTTTAAATTTCTATCTGATTTAATATAAAAGAACTAATATTAAAGTTCATCTAGATTATTATAGATTTTTCAAAAGTAGCATAAATTGAAGTTTTATTAATAGAATAAATAAAATCTGAAGGAAAAATTTCTTTTATTTCTTTTATGAATCTATTAATTACTTTTTCATTTAATTTGCTATCAAATTTTAAATCTGGATCAAATTTATGAAGAAAAACAGAAAATTCAATTTCTTTTTGACTAGTAATTGCATTTATTACTTTTTTTAGATATTCCAATGCATCTTTATAACGATTAACGTCTTGAATATCAATGACATAAATTATTTTATGCACTTGCTTTAGATATGTCTCGAATTCGTTTAGATATTCATCACGATATGCTTTTTGACCACCAAGATCCCAGATTGAATACTTTGAATTTAATGCTTCAAATTCCAGGACATTAGCACCTTTTGTAGGCATTGGTGAATTAAAAGCAGATAATCCCTTAATTCCTCTCAAACATTTCGATATTGAACTCTTTCCGCCATTGTCCAATCCTATCAATAAAATTTTTGTAATAGGATCCATTGATGAATCAATTCCTTGAGGTTTCATAATTTTTGGTGTTTTAAAATTATCTAAAAGATAAAAAATTATAATAAAGTGTTGTATATATCAACATCACGTAAATCTTTTAGCTTTTCTTTGTTGATTTCTGCAACGATGGAACTTATATTTGAGAGTAAATTAAAAACATACTGATTTTCTATTTTATAATATTTTACATTATTTCTTTTTTCAAAACTTAGGAGATTATTTTCAACAAGCATATTAAGATGTTTGGAAATGGTTGACTGAGACCTTTTTAGTATTTCTTGAATTTCGGATGAGTTCATCTCATTGTTTTTAAGAAGATCTAGGATTTCTAACCTTGATGGATCCGCTAGTATTTTCAGAAATTCAACGGTGTATTTTCTTAATTCGCTCATTTATTTATAACAATATTTTTTTACTAGTTTTTAAAACTTATTTTAATGTATTATTAGTCTAATTTTATTAATACAGAAGATGGAAACATTTATATATGATGTTATCGTTATATTTATATATCGTGGTATCGCGATGGACGAATATAAAATATAAAATTTTTCATCATTTTGAATTAGAGTTGAAGATAGTATGATAAGTGAAAAAATAGGAATTGATGATATCGACTGTAGAATAATGGATTTAATTCAGAGAGAACCAAATCTTACACATACTGAAATTGCAGAGCATGTGAATCGTAGTCAGCCAACAGTAGGTATGCGTATTAAGAAACTTGAAAAATTGGGTGTTTTGAAATATCAAGCAGGGATAAATATTCGAGTTGCGGATCTCTGTTTTGCAAGAATTGAACTTCAAACAAAAAATCCTAAAAAAGTTATTAAAATCGTTAAAAATTGTCCTTTCATGTTAAATGCCTTTCGATTAAGTGGTAATTCTAATATTAGTATTTTGATTGTTGGGTTAAATCTTAAAGATCTTGATCAAATTGTTAACATGCATTTTCGAAATGATCCTGATGTTTGTGATGTCCATATTGATGTAATTTCTGATGTTGTTAATGATTTTGTTTTACCGATAGATTTAAATCTAGAACTTGGTGAATATTCTTTAGGTAAAGATTGCTGTAGAAAATGTAATTGTATCTAATAAGTTTTTTTAAATAGATATTTTTCAATCTATTTTTAATGCTTTTAATTTGCATGCTGTAGTACAGATATGGCATTTCACACATCTGTCTTCGCGTTCTTCCACCACTATACATTTGGGTGTAGAATTTTTATTAATTACCTCATAGATTCCCCTAAAACATGCTTCTTCACAAGAAAATTCTATACACTTTTTACATTTAGAGGTATCTATATGATGAAATTTATAATTTTCAATTGTGGCTCGATTACTTGCTTTACTCATTATGATTATTTAAGTAAAAAAATCCTTTTATCTATTAAGGTTATATTTGATAATGATATCTCTTAATTTTGTAAGAATACTTTATCTAAATACAATTAATTTTGATAAGATTCATGAGTAATTATAAAGAACCTCTTTTTAAACTACCTAATTTAATGAAAGGAACTTTTATTTCAAGACCTAATAGATTCATTGGGGAGATTAGATATAATGGAAAAGTAGAAAGTGCTCACATACATGATCCTGGTAGATTAAAAGAATTACTGTTTGAAGGAGCAGAAATATTATTTACATATTCTAAAGGGAAATTGAAGTATTATATTAAGGCAGTTAAAATTAATGATGAATGGGTACTCATCGACACCGCTTTACACTCGAGAATTGCGCTAAAAGTCTTTGAGGTATTACCTGAGTTTTCTAAGGTGAAGGAAATCAAGAGAGAAGTGAAAATAGGAAATAGTAGAATAGATTTTCTTCTTGACAATGTACCGTTAGAAGTAAAAGGCGTTACATTAGTAAAGAATAATATTGCGCTTTTTCCTGATGCTCCTACTGAACGTGGGACAAGGCACATCAGAGAGATCATTGAATATAATGGGATTATCTTTTTCTTAATATTTCGTAATGCAAAAAAGTTTGCTCCAAACCTAGAAATGGATGCAAAATTTTCCCAAAAGTTAAGTGAAGCAAGAAAAAAGGGGATTAAAATTATCACTGCTCAGATTAAATTTGATGGTGAAATGATTTATTTTTGCCAGAAAATTCCATTATCTGATTTTTAATTCATTTATAAAATAAAATTGAGATTCGTAGATTTAATTTCTTCAAATTTATGTATTTAGAAGTGAGAAAAATGATTACTAATTTTTTATAAATTTACCCTAATATTTTATAAATTTCAAAAATTATAACATATTAGAAAAAAAATAATTAATGAAAATATTATGATTTCGGATAAATTAAAGCTCGATGACATTGATAGACAAATAATTGCTCTTGTTCAAGAAGATCCAAATCTTACACATACGGAAATTGCCCAGATGATTGATAGGAGCCAACCAACCGTAGGTATGCGTATAAAAAAGCTTGAAAAAAATGGGATCCTTCAATTTCAACCAGGGATAAATTTTAAGAAAGTAGATTTACATCTAGCAACTGTAGAATTAAAATCGAAAAATCCTGAAGAAATTATGGATATGGCAAAGCATTGCCCTTTTATGTTAAATGCATTTAGATTAAGCGGTGAACATAACGTATGTATTTTGCTTGCAAGTTCAAAACTTCAAAAGCTTGATAATATCATCAATTACCATTTTCGAAATAATCCAGATATCTTAAATGTTTCAATGGAGATAGTAATCGACATTGCGAAAGATTTTATATTACCTATTGATTTTGATTCCGAAACACATGACCCCACTTTGGAAGAAGGTTGTGGTGAGAAATGTAAGTATAAAATCGCTAAAGCAAAAGGGCTAGTAAAATCTGTTGATAACTAGAAGTGCATAAATTATTAATAAGAATTACTTTGTTTATTTTAAAAAAATTTTATAAAAGATTTAGAACATATATTTAATCTTCTTCTTCATGATTGAATTTAAACTTTGGAAGATCTTCTGCCATATTGCATCCAGGACCACAGTATCTTCCATCAAAATTCTCAATTTGAAAATCTATAGGCACTACAAAATCATGAATTGACTCAATAAGAATGTTGGTTTTAACATTTATCACATTTTTATCTCTTCTAAAACATAAATCGACTAACTTTTCAATTGTTTGTAAATCAGAAGCTGCAATAAAACAGAGCACATTAAATTCTCCTGAAATTTTGAATGCGTGATTAATAAAAGGACAATTTTCAATCTTTTGAACAATATCATCAACATCCTTTGTAGAAATATAAACAATAGCGACTTTTATATCAACTTCCTTTATATTGAAGCCAACTTGCTTTGTAAGTAAGTGTTTTCTTTCTAATTTAATGATTCGAGCACCTACGGCAGGTTGAGATTTCTCTATCTCTTTAGCTATATCAGAATGAGTAATATCAGGATCCTTCTCAATCATTTCGATGATTTTTTTATCATCATCATCAATACTTAACAATTCATTAAAACTTTTTTTCTTCATATCCATTTTAATTCATAACCTCACATTAATTTAAACTTACTTTTAATGAATTTAAATCTTTATAAAGAGTATATTTTATCTAAATAAGAAAACACACATTTTTCTTTTTGTTTTATAAATCTTTAATTTTTGATATAATAGAATTAGTTTCATTATAACACATTTGTAAAGATATTGATTATAATAATTACTATAGCAAATCCTACCAAGCCAATGAGGAATTTCAATGGCTTTCCTTTCTCTTTTTCTGGAATAACTTCCCTCACAATAATATATAAAATCACTCCAGAGATGAAGGAATAGAAAATAAATAAGAGTTCTAAATTAACAGGGAAGAATATTTTTAGAATTAATCCAATTATTAATCCAATCAAGGCAGATCCACTCGAGAGATATTTAATAATTGGCTTTTGTTCAAACTTCTGTTCTTCATAAATTTCTAAATCAGTGAATATGAGATGTACTTCGGATCGTTTAGTTACAACGGTTCTAAAAAGTGCGTATACAAAAAAGAGAATACCTCCTATTAATTCAATCCACAATAGTCCTATTAAAATAATACCTACAAGAAAGTGATAAATATTATCTGTTATAAGTCGGAATTTAGTTAATTCTTTATTAATTTTATTTTGAATCTTAATTTTATAGTTATTTATTTCTAATTTCATTCCTTCTTCTTGTTCATTTAATTCAGATAATGTTCTAGCTATTTCTCTTAGAGCAATTTCATCTAGATTTTCATTTGATAATTCTTTTGTAAGTATTCTTTCCATATTATGCTCAACATTTTCTAAAATTTTCTCTTTTTTGATTAATTTTCTCATTTTCTTTTGAGTCTTAATTTCAACTTTTTGTAAGATTAACTTTTCAGATACATGGACAAATGAAAAACCGATAAGTACAAAAAGATATTCGAATAGTTTTAAATCAAAAGGAAATTCTGGTAATCTTTCAGCAATTTCAGGAAGAACAATTAAGAAAAAATAGGATACAGATATTCCCGCGATTAATGAAGCATGTACTTGAATAAGTTTATTTTCAAAATAATCTGCAACAAAAAATAAAACACCAAAAGGAAATGCAAGAATTAGAACTATTATTAAATTAACACTCATTACTATTGAAAATAGATTTAATATTTATTAAATTTGTAGGAATAGACTAGAATTATAAATTTAGTATTGAGTGTGATAAGGAGATAGTAAAAAAAGACTCTTAGGTGATATTTAATCGAGTTTCTAATCATAACTTCTACAGAAGATACAGCCTCAATGAATATAAGAAACAAATTATTAAATTCTAAAGATTACTCTTTCGCGAAACCGGATTTCAAATGGCATGAAAATCCTGTTTTTAGACTAAAAAATGATTTAACAGAACATAAGATATTTTTGGGTTTAACAAGGAATCCTCTTATTTTTTTGAATGATTTAAAATTAGGTGAATCAGAGTTAAGTCCTGATTATATCATCTTTGCAAGTAGACATACTTCGAAAACAACGCGACCAGCATTTTTAGTTCATACAACTGGTAATTGGAGTAAAGATGTCGAATTTGGTGGAGATCCAAAAGATTTATCAAGAGCAAGTGCATTAATTCATAAAGCTGGATTTCTTTCTTTTATTGAACAAGAATTTCCAAATACATTAACTAACTTTTCAATCGATATTGAAGTAACTCATCATGGTCCAACAAAATTGGATAAACCCTTAATATTCATGGAATTAGGGAGTAGTAAAAAAGAATGGAAAAATGAAATTGCTGGGGAATTATTAGCAAATATTATTATTAAAGCAATTGATAAATTTATAAAATTCAAAAAAAATGGTAGCCAATTAATTGGTTTAGGTTTTGGTGGAACTCACTATGCTCCAAATTTTCGCAGATTAATTTTAAATTCCAATATTGCATTGTCATTCATTTGCCCTAAGTATTACATTCAAGAATTAGATAAAGAGTTAATTAGAAAAATGATTTTTAATACTTCTGAACAGGTTGATTATTTCATAATCGATTGGAAAGGAACTAATTCTGAAGATAAAAAGCATATCATCCCTCTTTTAGAAGAATTTGAGATTCCGATAAAAAAAACAAAAGATTTCTAAAAGATGCAAATTTATTTAATTTAATTAGGTGCTATTTTAACTCTTCCTTGATTTTTTCATAATACTTAATTAGATTACGAAAAACATAGTTTGTGGGCGTGAAGCCTTGCGTTGCACTTTTCAATAATATTGTCTGGAGGAAATCACGAAATTTAACGTTTTGGTTAAGCGTAACGTTCAATTCTCTGATATTAAAAAAACTACGGAAAAAAAGTGTTGGAAAATCAACCAGTGGCTGGAGGACTTGACTATAGTATTTTTTTCCATCTTTGCTTAATTCTAGTTGTTTTTTCAACTCATAAAAATAATATTTGCCTTTTTTTTTGATGTAAATAATACCATCTGATTCAATTTCTTTCATTACTTTATTTATATCAATTAACTTTAGATCTTCTATATTTAATTTTTTCAAGCTATCTAATATTTCGACATTTTTTTGACCTTTTAATTTTATTA
>JBHLNL010000094.1:0-13022 GCA_048941605.1 Promethearchaeota archaeon
AATAAATCTCTAGTTCTAATTATTAATTGGGTATTAAAAAAAATCCAAACCTAACTCAATATATGCCATTGCATTTTGCTATTTAATGAGAATTTAAAATCCAAATTTAATAAAAAGACCATTTAATTAAATAAATAGCAGATAAATTGATGATATTTTGATTTAGTTAAGGTATTACAATAGAGAATATAATTTTATTTTTTTCCTATAATATAAAGAACACTTAAAAAATTATTTAATATTTTTAAACCTAAAACACAATACAATGAACATGATGAGAATCATTAATGATAATAATGAGAGAGCAGACGTATTAATAATTGCACACAGAGGTGCTAGTAATATCGCTCCTCCTAATACAATAAAAGCTTTTCAAAAAGCAATTGAGTTAAAAGCAGATTTCATCGAATTTGATGTCCATCAATCAAGAGATTATGAAATTGTAATTATTCATGATAATTATATTACCAACATAAATGGGCAAAAGAAATTTATTAAAGATATGGAATTAAACCAATTAAAAGCTATTGATCTAGGGGAAGGTGAAAATATTCCTACACTGAGAGAGTTAATTAAAGTAGCTAAAGGCAAAATTGGGTTACAATGTGAAGTTAAAGCACCAAATTTTAGTAAAGATCTTGTAGATATATTAATTAAAGAAAATCTTATAACAAGCTCAATTATTAGTTCTTTCATGTTTAATGAATTGTTAGAATTAAAAAAAATAAATTCTAATTTAAAACTAGCATTATTAATCCCTCCAGAGATTAATTCTGCTGATAAATTGATAAAATATTGTCATAAAGCTATCGATAATAATTTTTATGCCGTTCATCCTTACTTTTCTTCAATAAATAAAGAATTTGTTAAATTCATCCATGATTATGATATGTTGGTTAATGTTTGGACTGTTAATAGTGAATCTGATATAAAAAAAGTATTACTAATGCATGTAGATGGGATTATATCCGATGATATTCAGCTAGTAAAAAAATTATTGAATCAGAGATAAATTTTACTTTTCTTTTTCTTAATAAAATATTTTAGTCGAGTTTTATTACTCTATTTATCAAATTCATCTCTTTTCAGTAGAGTTTTTTATGTTAACAATTAAAGAATCTCAGAAAATTAATTTTGATAAATTATTCTTTCCCAAGTCAATAGGAATAATTGGTGTTAGTCGTGATCCTGGAAGTGGAGGATTTTTTCTTAGATGTATGAAAAATCGATTTAAAGGACCAATTTATTTATTTAATCCCCGATTAAGTGGTCAAGAGTTATATGGTTATCAAATTTATAATTCAATTCTAGAAATATCTGATCCGATAGATTATGTAATTCTGGCAGTTCCAGCTAGATTAACTCCTAAAATAATGGAAGAAATTGGCCAAAAAGGAGTACCTTTCGTAACTGTTTTCGCTTCAGGCTTCCGCGAAGTTGGAAATGAGAATCTAGAAAACCTTTTGTTAGATACCGCACGAAAGCATAATATTAGAATTATTGGTCCAAATTGCTTAGGTGTATATAATCCAAAAGCTGGATTATATTTTGCATTTGAACAATCAAAAAAAGCGGGAAATTTTGGAGGAATTTTTCAATCAGGTGGTATTGCTCAAAACTTATCTCAATTAGCTGTTTCTTATGGGCTTTATATCTCTAAATTTATCTCTATTGGAAATGCATTAGATTTATCACCAGCAGAATTTTTGGAACACTTCCTTTATGATGATTATACAAAAATAATTGGGTTATACATTGAAAACCTGAGATCTATACAAAAAGGTAGAAAATTTATGAATATGGTAAAACAATGTAATTTAAATAGGAAACCAGTCATTCTTTGGAGGGCGGGATATGGTGAAGCAACAAAAAAAGCAATTTTATCTCATACTGGAGGTCTCGCGGGGAATAATGCAATATGGAAAGCAGTTGGAAAGCAAACCGGTAGTTGTATTGTAAACAACTCAAATGAAGTTGCTGCATTAGCATCAGCATTTAATTTGACCCATCTCTCAGAATCCCGAAATGTTGGTGTGATAGGAATAGGTGGAGGTTCTACAATTGAAGCTATTGATATTCTTGAAAGTCATAACCTAAAAATACCAAACTTAACAGAAAAAACCATAAATAAACTGAAAAGATTTTTACCTGAAGTTAATACGAATTTTACAAACCCTCTTGACCTTGGAGGTGCTGGTATACAACCACACATATATTACCGTACAATTTTAGCTTTAGATATGGACCCCAATATTTCCTCTATTGTATTTATCAAAGATCCTGAAAGATTTGGTGGATTTCAAGAACTACTTGAAGAGTTGGGCTTCAAAGATATGGACCTTAATAAAGAATTTATAAGATATATCTCTAAAGCAAAAAGAGTCTGTACAAAACCAATGTATTGTGTTATGTTGAAGATAAATGAAGGTTTTGAAGAATACAAAAGCCGATATAAGTTTAAATTAAAACTTTTAAATAGAAATGTACCCGTCTTCGAATCTCTTGAATTAACTGGTATAATTCTTGATAAGATAAATTTATATAGGGAATTCTTACAGAAACATGATAAATTTCCAAAGAAATAATTATTTTTTATCATTTATTTCTATAGGGCGTCCAGGACTACCCTGATAATAGAATTTTCCCGGTTTTCCCCTCCAACTCTTATGTAAAACAGTATTTGGATAGATTACGTTATTATCTGTGGTGAGAGCCCCACATCCCATTATGGTTCCTGGATAAAATGTGTTATTTTCACCAATTTTTATTTCAATCATTGTGATTTTACCAAAAATAGTGTTTACAGCATGACTTGAAAGTCCACTAGTAGGATAGAAGAAAGAATTATCAGCAATATCGGTGAACTCCAATCCCACATATGCATCATTATAAACGACATTTTTACCAATTTTATTATGACTAATTCTTCGTAGTGTACGATTAATTAACCAAGGGAAGGGGGACTTTGAAGTTAACCACATAGGAAATTTTATAATAAATCCTCTTTTATGGTAATATTTCATCAATTTTCCTTCCTCACTGTTTACATCATCAAGAACTCTCCTAAATACACCCTGTTTGGGAGGAGATTTTTTATTCCATTTCTGAGCCCATAATGCAGTAAATTCAATTAAAACAATAAGATAAATATAGTAAAGGACAAAAAGAACCACCGGTAAGGTAATTAAATGTATAAGCGGATGTATTGAGAAAAGATTTATAAAACTGTATTCAAATAATAGGAAAAGACCCAAACATATATAGAGTGGCACTAAAAAACTAATAAAATTAATTTTGAAAAAATCCAAAGCGGGAAGTTCTACTGTTTTTTCTAATTTTTCCTCAAAACTTAAATTCTCTTCTTTTCTCTGTTTATCAGCTTCCATAATATTATATTTGAATATAATATATAAAAAATTACTTATAATTTCAAAGGAAAACCTTCGCTTAATTATTTATAGAATAAAAACCAAACTTTTTAAGTCAATAATTAATTTGAATTTTCAATTTAGGAGATATTTCTATATTTTTTTATTATAAGAATAACCATGCAAATAACAATCTTTAAATATCCTAGATTAACACCCTTATGGATTGCTGTTTTTATTGATATCATTGGATTTTCTATGATACTTCCAATGGCTCCGTTTATAGCAGAAAGTTTTTCCATTCCAATTTTTATAATGGGTATTATACTTTCTATAAACGCAATATTTTCATTCATATTTGGGCCAATTCTTGGGAACATTAGTGACAAATTTGGGAGGAGACCATTACTTTTAATCTCTCAAGCAGGCACATTTGCAGGATTCATATTGCTTGCATTTTCTGGGTCAATATGGTTGTTAATAATATCAAGAATTATTGATGGTATTTTTGGTGGAAACTTTCCAATTGCTAAAGCTATTATTGGTGATGTGGTTCCTCCAAAGGATAGAAGTATTCAAATGGCAAATATTGGAGTTGCACATGTTTTAGCTTCCCTAATTGGACCGGGATTAGGAGGTACACTTTTTAGTATTGGTGGTTTATTACTACCTGGAATGTTCGCAGCTGGGCTCTCATTATTCACTATGATAATTACAATTTCTATTTTACATGAGACTTGGCCTAAGGAAAAGCGTGAACTTAACCATGAATTAAAGAAAAAAGTTGTTATTAAAATTAGAAAAAATAAAGGTGCAACGTGGTATTTAATACTATGGGGGTTTCATACAGCTTCATTTATGATTGCCATGTCATCACTTTCTTTTTTTGCACAAATTGTTTTTGGACTTAATGCATTTGAGATTGGAGTACTTCTTATGATCTCTGGTATTTTTCGCGCTCTTGTTCGGTTTTTTCTATTTAAACCAACAATAACAAGACTCGGAGAAAATAATGCTATTAAACTTGGTTTAGCAATGTTCCTTATTTCATTCTTCCTTGTGGGATTCTCTATTAATCTTATTATGTTTTTTGCTATGATAATGATAATAAGTTTTGCTGCTTCTTTAACTCGCGGGCCCTTAAATAGTAAGATTAGCCAATCTGTATCTCCCATGGAACAAGGAAAAATAAATGGTTATTCCTCAGGTTTAGATAGCTTTGCCCAAATCATTGGTCCCTTACTCGGAACATTGATGCTTAACTTTTTTCAACCATTCTATCTAAGCTTTCTAATTAGTTCTATCGCTTTAGTTCCATTCTTAATGGGCTTTAAAAAAATTCAATTAAAGAAATATGACATACCTCAATTAAATCAAGAAAAGTTAATTGAAGAATAAATAAAAATAAGTTTTTTAATTACTTAAAAAATCAATAATTAATTTATTGATTTCCGGAGCCCTAGATCGTGGGGAACCATGACCTGCTTTATCTATTACCTTTAAAATACTATTTGGAATTCTTTCATGCATTTCTTCCATAACTGATACAGGCATAACTCTATCATGGGTAGAAGTGATCAATAAAGATTGATTTTTGATTTCATGCAATCTTTCTATTGTATGATGTGTACTTACAGCGCTTGTCTGCACTTCTATATCTTCTATAGTTGGTGGATTAATCATACTTTCTTTTATTAAATCCTCTGCTGACCACAATCCATACCATTTTTTAGTAGGTTCAGCTTCCAATTGTTTTCGGAATTTTATATAATAATCTGCTCGTATAGATTGCCAAAATGCTTTTTCTGGATCGGCTTGTTTTGCTTTCAAACCTGCTATTCGCATATTCTTATATGTCTCTGCTCCAGATTCATCAGGAGTGCCATAGTTTGTATTGATTAAAACCATCTTATTAACTCGTTCTGGATATTTTATGACAAAATTCTGGACGATCATCCCCCCGAAACTCCAACCAATTATATGAGCTTTATCAATTTTTAAGAATTCCATAAAGCCGGCAATATCATCAGCAAAAATTTCCATTGAATATTCTCCTTTAGGTCTATCACTTTTTCCTGCTCCACGGTTATCAAACCTAATTACTTTAAAATGTTCTGAAAGGGGTTTGAATTGAGCAATCCAACTCTCTTTTTTACTCCCAAGACCATGTACTAGTAGTACAGGATCACCTTCCCCTAAGATCTCATAACAAATTTTTATTCCATTAACATCAGCAAATAAATCAGTCATAAGACCTTAAAATTTATGGTTAAAAAATAAACTTACGAATTAACTCTTTAAAAAATCTATTATGACTCGATTTACTTCTGGTGCGTTTTCTAAAGGAAACCAGTGTCCTCCTGGAATAATTTCTAGTTTACTATTTAACATTTTTTCATGAATTTGAATACTTGATGATTTTGGTGTCAATCTATCCTTTTCTCCAGCAACTATTAATGTTGCATTTTTAATTTCATTGAGACTATTTAGAGTTTTATGTTCACCCAATGCATTAGCATGATTTATAATATCTTGAGGTGTCCAAGGATCTTCACTTTCACTTTTTATTAGATCTTCTGCTGAGAATAAATTATGGAATTTAAGTGTAGGATCTTGTTTCATTACTTTTAAAGACTCACGAGTTATTCTAGTTTTCATCTTGTTATAAAAACTATTTATAGGGTCTTTTAATCTTGCTTCATATAATGCAATATGATTATTTTTGAACATTTCAAGACCTTTTTTATCTGGAATCCCTGTGATAGTGGCCAATAATACCATTTTAATCACTCTTTTAGGATAACTTAATGTGAAATTTTGGGCAATCATACTCCCTAAGGAATGACCAATTAGGTGAGCCTTCTGAATATTAAGAAAATCCATAAAATCCTTTAAGTCATCCACTAGCATCTTCATAGTATATAAAATATTAGGGTGACTAGACTTTCCTGCTCCACGAAGATCAAACCATATTACTTGGAAATGCTTTGCTAATTCAACAATTTGACCCCTCCAGAATTCCTTTTTAGCACCAAACCCATGAATTAAAAATATAGGATCTCCTTTACCTTTTAGTTTATAGCATATTTTAATATCTTTGAAATCTGCAAAAAGGTTTTCACTCATATGAAAATATAATGGATAAAAAGTTATAATTTTAACCTATAGGAGATGCGAATATATTTAAACTGCTTTTACGATAATTTTGGGAGGACTTAGTTTTAAAAAGTTGAAATTTTCTAATATTTTTGCTAATTCATCCTCAGAAATTACTGATTTAAGATTATTATTATTTGAATTTGCATTTAAAGCATTCTTTATAATAATCTCTCCATAATAATTATCAAGTAAATTCTGAATATTATAAGAATTTTCATCAAGTTGAATAATCTTACAATCTATAAGTTGCTTTTTTAACTCATAAATCAATTTAAGGGTCCATTTTCTAAATTTGGGGAATTTTTTCAGAATTTTTGAATCAATAGCGTCAAATTCTTTATTTTTAATCAAATAACTTAGCTTTTTTGAGATTATTTTTTTTAGATCATGTTTTAACTCTTGAAGTGAAGATCTTTTTAAATCATCTACCTTAAAATCTTGTAAAATAGTTCTTTTTGTAAAAATCTGTGAATATCGGTCGAATCCAATCATTTTAAGGACCTTTTCTTTATAATTGGGCTTATTAATAACTCTTAAATAAGTTTTATTGAGTTCCTTTACAATCTTATTTTGAATAAATTCAAGAAAATATTTTTTAGACTCTTTTTTATCAGGAAGAAAACTAGTGGTATATTTTTCATAGACTTTTTCAATAGCATCTAACTCATCATTTCTAAAATTTTTCAAATCGTCTATTATTTTTAGAGGCAGATAAGAAGAAATATATTCAATACCAGACCATACCAACTCAATTGCAGATTTTATATTGATTCTCCTTAAAGGTTTCATTATTTTGGCATTATTACTTTTTATTGATATAGGTTTTTTCTCACATAATATTAGATCAAATGGTTGGATATAATGTGTTAAAGGATGAGTTTTATCTGGTATAAGATATCCATCCGAGAATTGGCATACATAACTGCCCAAAATTGGCTTTTGGGCTAAGTCCCATTCAATTAAAATGAATTCCTCAATATCTTTTGTACTAACTTGAAAATCTAATTCAATAACTGGATCTTTTTTTACAATATTCATAATTTTTGGTTCGGAAGATCCCCAAAAGTTTTTAATTTCATATCCAATAGGATTATTTGCACTAAAAATCTCTGCGAATACGGGATAGTTTTCAATGAAATTATTAATGTCGGTATATTCTAAATGGTGTTTTTCATACCCGCACTTCTCTAAAATATAATAGTGCAATGGAGACTCACTATTAAAGGAGGAGCCCCAAATTAAGGTAGGATAATTGAATCTTTTAGTAAATTTCATTTGGCGCAATTTATCTGTGTGGGTATTAGCTATGACTAAAGATCTAAGAAAGGCATGTTTTGATTTTAGTCCTTCTATATACATTTTCCTTATTTGATGCTTATATTCACTAATTCTTGTGTTTATAATATGATAATTATTAAATTTACAAGTCGCCACTATTTTTGTAAAAGAATCAATAACATCTTCTGATTCCATATTTAATATTGATTCATTAAGCAACTGTAAGGTTTTTTCAGCTATTACTTCTTTTAAATCTGTCTTTTTATCTATTAAAATATCTTTAAAATGATCTCTAATATAAATTCTAGAATCTAGATTGCTTAATAATAAATATTTAAGAATTGGATTATCTAATTCATGAATTTTAGATTTTTGAATTGTTTCTATTAAATGATCTTGTGGTAAATTAACTAGAAGATTTTGGATATTAATTAAAATCTCAACTTTTTTAGAGAAACTGTGATTTTTTAAGCTTGACACTGCTGCGGTTATTATTTTGGGAAGGTTATCTAAGTGTTTATTAGCTAATTCTTTGTATCTAACAGCATAATATAGAAATAAATCATATAGATTATAATTTGAGGAGATTTCTCCAATTCTCAAGATAAATTCAAAGTTTTTTGATTCCTCAAAAGCTTGATTTAAGAAGTTTATAGCTTCATAATATTTTGATTTTTGAATTAAATCTTCTGCTTTGAGTAAAAAACTTTTTGATTTACTTTCTTTGACTAAACTGAAATCTGAAGAAAATATAATGCTATGGTAATTGTTACAAATTGATTTACATATTCCTGGGTCAATTAATAGAAAAATCTTAACTATATGTTTGCAAAATCTAAATCCATTTCTGAAATCTGGACAATCATGAATTATTTTAAATCTTCCGTCAAACTCTTGTAAAATATTAATTACATATCTAGAAGTCCCTGAACCTTGGATGTCGGCAATAATTCTTATCTGGGGATCTATTTCAACATTAAAATTAATTATATTTTTGTTGGGGATATTTTTTCCCCTATTCAATCTTGCTCCTCGAACATATCTCTTAAAAAAATCAACATTTTGAAAATTATTCTTTAAATCTAATATAAACACCTATTCATTTTGAATTACAAATGGATTACTGATTAGTTATTATTTCAGATATTAATTTTGGAAAATCTCTCCACTGATTTAATGTTAAAAGGACACCATTTGCTTCTTCTACCATTTTTTTTGCCATAACAGGAGAAAATCCGAATTTTGGAACTACCATAACAAATTTTACATCTTTTTCACTCATTTTTTTTAACTCTTTCAAACTATTTTTAAAATCAAATACGTCTGCATCGGTAAAAAGTATATTTAATTTATGCTTTGACCTTGCTTTCTTTTCAAATTGATGATTTGCCCACGTTAGAGCAGAATTAATACATGTCCCCCCTCTTGCTGATATATCCAGCAATTCATCAACAACTTTTTCTAATTCAATTTCTTGATCTAAATCCTTTATTCTATGTGTATTTGATTCAAAAAAAGTGAGAGCTAATTCTTCCGGTTTGAAAGCATAAACAAGCATTGTTGTACAGAGCGCCATTTGGGAAAGTTTTTGTCCTGTCATACTTCCACTTATATCTAACTCCATAACTAAACAACGTAAACCCTGTGTTGTTTTGGAAACTAAGAAATCATCATTTGTAATTGTTTCCACAGTTTTACCTCCCTCCAAAAGATTACTCACTGTTTCTTCTAGATCAATTAATTCAAAATCATCTCCAGGTGTATAAGGTATAACAATATTTTCTACAATTGGACCTGAATTTGCTGAACCTATAAGCGAATTTGCGGATCTAATCCCTAAATCAATCATAATTTGCTTTATTATTTCTTTCAACTTTTTTTTGACTTTCGTAGAGATATTATGTCTTGAAAAAAACCATTGTTCAAGTAGATCTAACCCACTTCCTGCTCCTAAAGATGAAAAAGCCATATCTAAAGCCTGATCTCCCATCTGCTCTGCTGTGTTTAATACTTGAGACATATATTTCTCATTCAAGGCACTAAGCGCATCTAAATTTGTAGATTGTGGGGGATTGTCTCCTAAAGCAGTTCTTACAACCTGATCGACTTGGTGAGGTGAAAGTTTTAATTGTTTTAGATAATCTTTATATCCTTGATAATTAGCACTTCTTTCTTCAACCATTTGCTTAAAATATTTATATTCTGCTTCTATCAAGCTGTGGATCTCTGCATCGGTCATATTGAGTCTTTTTCCAGCTTTTTTTATTGAGTCTAAGTGAGGTAAAAAACCCATTTCATTGTAATCTTTCACAAGATTTCTTAAATTTTCTTTGTCAATAGCTAATTCTGTAGATTGATTAACCACATCTTGTATTTTATTATCTAATTGAGATCTACAAACAAAATCGGGACAATTATCTTTTTTAGCGATAAGAGTATCCGCATAATTCTTTATTTGTGCATTAAGTACACCTTTCTGACTAAAATCTTTTTTAATTGATTTTACTTCTTTATCAATCACATTAGATAACATTTTTCGCCAAGAAGGTATTTTTGCAGGATTCCCTATTAAATGATCTCTTATATTGCCCAAATCTGTTTTATTAGAAAAATTTTCAAAATTATTATTAATTTTTTCTAGATATTTCTCGCTTAAATTTCCACCAAAAAATTGATCATGGCTTTTAATACTTTGATAAGCATCTTTAAATGGCAAGTTCAAACTATTTTCAATAATTTTATTTAATTCTGACTTATCAAGATTCATTTTTGAACCTAATACTTTAGTTGCGCTGAATAAATCATTTATATTTCGATTAGAATTGTTTAAACTCTGTTTAAAAAGATCTTTCATAATATCATAGCTAGTATCATCTAATAATTTTCCTTTTATAGCAAATTCTGCAACATTTAAAGCATCATAAAAACTATCTTGAAAGGTGTTTTCGAAAGCAGTTTTAAAATCAAAATTTCCCATATTTTTTCGTTGTTGTGGTAATTTAGAACTTCTTTTATTTTGCATTGATTGGTTTTTTGCATATTGAGAAAGCATCTTTTCTCTTATTAAACTAGAATTTTTAATAACCTCTTCTAACATATCTAATTTTTCAGCAAAGCCAATATCTTCTGGCTCTAAGTGATCAATTTTTTTTCGTAGAATGTCTTTAGCATAATTTAATAATGAATCTAAATCTTGAAATTTGTCAAAATTAGCAATAGTATTTCTATCAATTACGTCCATTGCTGTCTTATAAGGCTCTTCTTCTAGATAATCTCTGAATTTATCAAAAAAATTATCAAAAGTAGAATTAAACAAATCGTCTAAATCCATATCTTCTATTTCATCGAAATGATTTTGTAGAAACTCTAAATCATCATAAATTTCGTCCAAATCATCTAAATCGATCCCCAAATCATCAACAAGCTCTTTAGGTTTCATAGATCCAAAAAGATCTGAACTTTTCAAATCCTCTGAGACTTTTCCTTCAATAGGATCTGAATATGTTAATAGTTCTTTAGCAATTTTTCGAGCTAAATCTTGGTTTTCTAAAGGACTCGTAACTACAGCAATTTCTACGAAATCTTCAACTTCGCAAATACCTCTATTTAAAAATCTAGCTAAAATCAACTTGCATATTGATATTGCTTGTCTTATTGAAGGTTTATATATACATTTTTCATGTTTTCTTAATGCTTTTATGAGTTTTAGACTAAACCAAATTGGATCTTCTGGAAAAATATTAATAATTTATATACCTCAAACTTTATTTTTGTTTTCTAGCCTAAGTAGAACCTACTACTTGAGAGATAATACTCTTAATTACGTCATTTACTTTTACTCCTGGTTTTGTTTGTATTGCACCAAACAAAACACTACTTGCTATTTCTTGAAGGATTTTATTAGGTTCTCTTTTAGATTTCTTTTGTTCTACTCCCGTAAGACGTGCTAATGCAATGCCACTTCTTAAACTTGCTGGAGTCTGAACTTGGTGATGAGTCCGTGTTCTATTGATTATTAGATATATTTTCTCTAAAGTACCTTCATCAACTTTGTAGTAAGGATTATTATGCTCAATAATTTTCATCTCAGTTTTTTTATCCGGGTAATCAAGTTCAATCCATACATTAAATCGATCTTTTAATGCTTCTCCTAATCTATGTGTACCCACTAATTCCGAAGGATTCATGGCACCAATAAAGAAAAAACCTTGTGATGCTTTTATTCGACCTATATGAGGAATTGAAATTGTTTTTTCTTCAAGAGGCTCCAGTAAGGAATTTTGAGTATATTCTGTTGCTCGATTTACTTCATTTGCCAAAAATAATCCACCATTCAACATAGCTTTAATTAAAGGACCGGGATTAAAAGCTTCAAACGAGAATCCTTTTTGGATAGTAGTAGCAGGATCAAAAGAACCAACTAAATGAGCTGGTTTAGTCGACTCATCAAAAGTTATCCATTCGAATGAATCATTTCCTGTTATTTCTGCCCTTGATTGAGCATAATATCTACATAGTGTTGTTTTACCAATACCTGGTGGCCCCACGAGAATTGGATATAAATTTGACGCATCTGCTTCATATATTAAGTCAAGAGCCTCTTGATATTGACCAGATAATACAATATCCATCTTTTCTTCTTTATGTAATAGCCTATTCCTTTCGAATAATTCTTTTAATGAAATATCTTTTTTTGAAGCTCGAGAGTTATCAGTTTGTTTTAAATAAGGTGAGTTTTTTAAAATTGCTAAATTGTCCAATGGTTTTTTTGTGTTTTTTTTTTGACCAGGTTTTTTAGGTGTAGTTTTAGTTGCTGCTGTAGCTTCCTGAATCGGCTTTTTAGAAGCAGATTTTGATGTTTCTGTCTTACTTGGTGATGGTTTTTTCGCCATTTTTTAAACCTATAAAAAATGTGTTTTGAATTTTTGCACTTCTTAAGATATTTTCAAAATAGTATTTAAAAACTACATCTTAATTGAATTACTAAACTGTTGTATAAATTTTTATATTGAATTTACTTATTCTTAATAACTTAAATTCAAAAATCTATGGTTATTATAATATGGTTAGAACTGCAAGAGAGCATCGCTTGTCATTTATTTCGTTAATAATAACTGTGGCTGTTATGTTAATTCTATATTTTATCTTTGGTCCAAATTTTTTTACTTTTTCATTAGTTCTAGTAAGAAATTTTTCAAAGACTAAATGATAGAAATA
>JBHLNL010000095.1:0-13014 GCA_048941605.1 Promethearchaeota archaeon
ATTAGTAAAAATAAGATTGAAAAAGAAATAATAAAAGAAAGGATTAAACATATAAAAAAACTAGAAAAAATTTAAATTGGGGGGACCAAATTGGCTAAAGTTATTCTTCATGAAGTTAACATGTATTTTTCTCTTTCTCAAACTATAAAATTCATTTAAGAAGTAATATTAATAAAATTTAGTATAAAAAATAGATTTTAATAAGTGAGCAAATGAAAATTTTATTTATTGGTGTTTTTTACTATTCTTGGTCGTTAAATATCCGAGAAGCTATGGCATTTAAAACAATAGGTCATAATATTACATGTTTTGATTGTCGAATTAGAAAAAAAATTACTGAATCCAATTTAATAAACCTATATAATCTTAAAGAACGCAAAGTTGTTCAAACTCAGAAAAAAGAAGGTAAATTAAAGTCTGTTATTTATAATAATTTCTACAAAAGACTTATTAAAAGAATAAGCAAAATAAATTTACCATTTTTTAAGAAAATAAAAAATTTAAATAAATTTTATTTATTTGGATATTGGAAATTGAATAGACAATTAATAAATGAAGTCAAGAACAATAATTATGATTTAATATTTTTCGCAAAAGCAGAAAGAATTAATTATAAAATAATCCCAAAATTAAACAAATACACAAAAACATGGTATTTTTTTATGGATCCTTTAATAAATGCTTATAAATTAGATGCGGAAAAATATGCGTCCTTATGTACATGGAGTAGTGCAACTTTTTCAAGTGTTAATACATTCTTTAAAAGAGCAGGAGCTAATAGTTATTTTATAACAGAGGGAATTGATCCTAATATATTTAAACCCCCTAAGGAGAATGGTAAAAAAAAAATTGATGTAATTTTTATAGGAAGTAAAAGTGATAAACGTTCAAGATATGTAAATTTCCTAAGGACAAATAAAATTAATGTTGTTTGTTATGGTACTGGATGGGAAAATTCGCAAATTTTTGTAAATGAATTAGTACACAAATATCATGATTCAAAAATTATTTTAAACTTTACAAGAGGAAAGATTGGTTTCTCAAATAGAGTTTTTATGGCATTAGCAACTAAAACATTTCTTATCAGTGAGTTTTGTGTAGATTTAAAGAAAGTTCTTAGAAAAGGAGTTCATTTGGAATGGTTTAGAACTCCTGAAGAATTACTAAATTTAATTAATTATTATTTAAAGAATAAAGAAATTCGTGAGAAAATTGCTTATCAAGGCTATAAATTCGTGCTTGAAAATTTTACATTAGAAAAAATAATGCAAAAAATTATTCAAATTGTTGTTAAAAATAAAGGTATAAAAAAGGGATTATCATAGAAAGTAATTACTATAATGAAATAATTATAAATTAGGATAAAATTGAAGATCATTTTCAATCATACCATCAATGATTGGTACTGGCAAATTTATGATGAATTGAATAGGAATTATGAATTAATTATTCCAGATAATTACAAAACCTCTCAAAATCAAGACATTTCTGTAAATTTAGAGAGTCTCGAGAGGTGTGTTAAAGAAAATAGTGATTATGACTTAATTTTTGATTTTAGAGGAAATTTATCTGATTTAATTAAATGGAAACAAAAAAAATTAGAGATTCCATTAGTTATATTCCTCACAAATGCTATTAACAGACCATCTTTAGGAAAATTAACCATTTTTTCAAAAGTATGGTTTGTTGAACAATATGCTAAACCACTAATGGAGATGTATGATTTAGACAATCTTCTTTATTATGGAATGGCCGCTAATCCATATATATATTATCCACTAAAGACTGAAAAAATTTATGATGTTGGTTTTTTTGGACAACATTATGGAGAAAGAGCAAATTGGATAAAAAACCTTCAGAGATTTTGTATTAAAAATCATTTTAAAGGATATTTTCCCAAGGGACATGGAGTAAATCTTCCATGGACATATGATCAAATTAATGAATTTTATAACCAAACGAAAATAAATATAACTTTTGCTCAAAAACAAAAACCTGGAAGAATCGTGAATCTACGAACTTTTGAAATATGTATGTCTGGAAACTTCCAACTTATGCAGTATTCTCCATGTGTAGAAGAATTTTTTGATGTTGACGAAGAAATTATATGCTGGAAAACAAAAAATGATTTATTTGAAAAAACAATCTATTTTATGGAAAATACTGACGAGCGAGAAAGAATTGCTAAAAAAGGTTTTAAAAGAGCTATTGAAAATCACACTTGGTCAAAGAGATTCGAGAAAATAGGATCAATATTAAAATCAAGAGAGCAGATCAATTTAGAAAATTATATAATCAAAATTAATACACTTCTTGAAAATAATGAAGTAAGTGAAATCCAAAATGTAAATTCAAGTTTAGAACTTTTCAAATTTATTTTGAAGGGACGTGGTTTTAAAGTAAGGAGAGATCTTAAAAAGAAAAAATTTCTCAAAATAAACTTTAAGGATGAGATATTCAAATATAAACCTAATTTACAAAATTTTTATTTCATTGAATTTTATGGAAAAGTTATGATTATATCTGAAGTTCTAAATTTAAATTCAAAAATTAGATTGAAACACTGGTATGATTTAAAGAAAATTATATATCTAACTGAAAATGCTGATTTGAGTGTTCCTCAATTCGGAATAATAACAAATGGTATTCAGTGGGTAATATACGATTTTAAGAATAGAACTTGGTTAAAAAATTTACCAAATCAAGTAATATTAAAATCTACAATTCCAGTATTAAAATATTTTTTTTTGCGCTTTATTTACAGGTGCAAAATTTTTTATAAAGGATGGTTAAGTTCGAGAATAAAATCCAAATCAAATATTTTATTAAAATATCTTAAATCAATCTATACTAAATTAATTACATTATTAGGATCAGAATCAAGTTTATAACCTGAATCCCATCATAGTATTAAATTTTTAAAATAAAAAAAAAAGATTAATCTCTTGAATGAATTCGAATTATATCATCTTTTATTATAAATAACCAATCTTCATGGTTTTTAAAAACAAGATTTTTAACTTTCTCTATTGATGGATAATCATTTTCACCTATGAATAATCTAGCATCATCAATTAAGATTATATGTTCTAAATTTGAATGATTCACTATTAAGTTCATTTCCTCCATAATAGGGGTTTCTAAATCGCCTTTCGCTGTACCATCACCAGAATAATGAGCATCAAGCCAAAATAAACAAGGTTTATCTATTTTTGAAAGAATTTTTTTTAATTGAACTTTACTATCACCATATATTATTAAAATATGGTTATATTTAGCAAATCTTTTTCTTGCTTTCCTATAGAGCTCTTCATTGAGTTCAATAGAATATATCGTTTTAAATTTTTTTTTAATTGCATGAATCATATCACCTTGATAAGTTCCTGTTTCAATAAAAATGTCGGGTGAAAATTTTTTAGCATAATACTTGACTACTTTTTGTTTATAGAAATGTGGCCCTGGAAGTGGCTTTCCACTTTTTATCCATTTTCTTAAATTAATCACTTTCTTAAGTTTTTTTAAATATTTATCTAACATTATTTTTTTAAAATTACTTATAAATTCTTTAAGATTGATTACTACTTTCATGTTGATCTTTTTCCGTTATTTATTTCAAGAGAGAATTTCTTATTTTTATTTATTTTTTTAAAAATGGGTTAGTTACTTAGTCTTTTGTAAACCAAAACAAACCACATCCATAATTACATGAATCTAATATATTTCTATCAATATTTTCTATGAAATTGGTTTTATCATCTATTCCCGAAAGCTCAAGAAGTTTCAGATCAGAAAAATATTCAAGAATCTGCTGTGTAGAATGAATGCGATGCGCATTAAAACATAGTCTAGGCTTTCCAATCGGTAAAGAAAAATATAGATTGCCATTAGGAGCAAGTATTCTCGATAATTCCTTTGTTGCTTTTTTAGTGCCTAAAGGATCAAGTGCATCCCCATATCTACCTAACCCAATATGTTCAGCCACATGTAAGCTAGATAATGAGTAAATTGAATTGTTTTCATATGGTAATGAAAGAATATTGCCCTTCTTTGATTTAAAATTTCTTAAGTTAACTCTTAAAGGACGAATATCAATAAAAGTTACCTCAGTTATAGCTGAAAGTAATCCAACAAAAACTATATCTGAGCCTATATCAACATGATTTTTACATTTCGATTCTAAAATTCTGTTGTAACCCCAAATATTTTGATAAAAATAGTGACTATCAAATTTAGTTGATAGTGTCTTATCATAGATTTTAGGAGCAGCTTCAGTATATTCAGAGGGTTCTGCGCCTTCCATACTTGAATATAATTTCCATTGGTTATAGTATTCTAACAATTTAGGAATGATATTTCTTAATTTTTTCCAATTTAAAACCTGAGATTGGATTTGCTTTAATAAAACCGCCAAACTAATGGTTTTTCTAGAAGATTTTTTCATAATTTTCTCTTTTGAAACATTGATTAATTATTGATTGAGAGTGTCAAGTAATTTTTAATTACATTTGATTGTATCTTTTAAGAAAATCTTCATAGGTTAATTTTAAGCCAGTTCTAAGATCAATTTTTGCTTTCCAACCTAATTTATTAATTTTTTCAACATTTAAAAGCTTTTTAGGTGTCCCATCTGGTTTAGTTTTATCAAAATGAAAACTGTTGTTATAACCAACAACATCTGCTATAGTTTCTGCTAATTCTTTTATAGTAATATCTTCTCCTGTGCCAATATTGATGATCTCATCATCATCATATGTATGCATTAGAAAAAGACAGGCTTCAGCTAAATCGTCAACATAAAGAAATTCTCTTCTCACTGTGCCAGTACCCCATATTTCAACTGTATTAGATTTATTAATTTTTGCTTCATGAATTTTTCTTAAAAGAGCAGGTAAAACATGAGAATTATATAAATCGTAATGGTCATTAGGGCCATATAAATTTGTAGGCATTACACTAATGAAATTTGTTCCATATTCAGTGTTGTATGATTGGCACATTATAATTCCCGCTATTTTTGCTATTGCATATGCTTGATTTGTAGGCTCTAATTTTCCCGAGAGAAGTGAGTCTTCTGACATAGGTTGAGGAGCAAATTTTGGATAAATACACGAACTCCCAAGGAAGAGCAACTTTTTGACTTCAAATTTGTAGCATGCATGAATAACACTTGTTTGAATCTGTAAATTACTAAAAATAAATTGAGCTGGATAAGTATTATTTGATAATATTCCTCCTACTTTTGCAGCAGCTAAGAATACATACTCAGGCTTCTCTTCTTTAAAAAAATCGAAGACTTTTCGCTGTTCTGTTAATTCTAATTCAGCATGAGTTTTAAATACGAGGTTGTTGTATCCTTCCTTTCTCAATTGTCTTATAATAGCAGAACCAACGAGTCCTTGATGACCTGCAACATATATTTTCGAATTTTTATCCATTCTCACACACTTGATTTAATGAAGTCATTATATTATTTAATTTCATATCCATTGTATAAAAATATTAAAACTATATTTATCTTTTTTCAAGCTAATCTCAAAGTTTTATAATAATTTGAGTTATATTAAGAATATTAAAATATTTATAAAATGTAGAGAAAATTCTAAGGATTTATTTATTAACAATTAAGTTTTATAATCAAGAGTTATCTAATCTTGTAATAGGTCGCATTAAATATTCTTCAATATAAGATTATCTAATCAAACTATTGCTTATGGAAAGAATTTATGCTCTTTTTTAATTATTAACCAATTTTGATATTGAAAATTCTCAAAATTATTGAAATATTTAGGTACCAATTTAATAGAATTCGGATAAATTTTGTAAAAATTGTAGTCAAAATCTTTGAAAAAATCGAAAATATCTTTTAGAAATACATGGGCATCAATAAAACAACCACCATATTCAAACTGAATTAAATTAACTTGACCATTATGAAACAAATTTTTACCCCCTTTTAATATCTCAAATTCATGTCCTTCAGCATCAATTTTCATGAAATCAATTTTTTGAATGTTTTTTTCATCACAATAATTGTCTAATGTATCAAGTTGGACTTTTTCTTTTTTTGATGAAAGTTTTTTATTACGATTGTATAATCCCTCCCGTTGATATAATGAATTGAGGCCTCCTCCTTCTCTAAAAATATAGAGAATTTGCTCTTTTTTGGTGGAGCTTAATCCTATATTAATACAATTAACATTAGGAGGGAAATTCTTACTCAATAATTTTGTATATGTATATTTACTTGGTTCAAAACAATGAATATTCAAGTCTTTATTCATGTTCAAGGCTATTCTAGTCCATTGTCCGATATTTGCACCAATATCAAAAACAACTTTGCAGTTTTTAATATTGCATTTTAAAAAGCGTATTTCACCATTTTTATACATATTAATATTGTTTTCCCCATTATATTTGCTGATATATCGTTTGAATAACGTATAAAGGATTGGATTTCTTGGAATCATTCTTACTATTAGATTTTTATGGAAAACTATTCTTCTAATTAAACTCATAGTTTATTCCTTCCTTAACTTTTAATTCTAAATTTTTTTATATCTGAACCAATTTTAGGAACTTTCTGTTTATTATTTTTTCTTCTAAACCAAAAAATAAACTTATCTTATTAAAGATATTGATTTCTTATGAGATCGCAAATTTTTTTTTTAACTGATCAGACTAATTTCTAAAATATCACTAATTTTAAAGAATTATTCCCATAATTTGAATAAAATCAATATTAGATTCAAATTGGGGAGTTAATTTTTATTGTTGATAATTTATAAGCTAAAAAATTTATTAATTATATTTAATTAGATAACATTAAATATAATTTTATTTTATTATTGATTAATATAAAAACTATAATCATGTAATAATCATGTCTGAAGATGAACATAAAGTGGAGTATACCACTGTTTCAATACCGAAACCTCTCGTTGATAAGATTAAAGAGAGAATGAAGGGTACTGGTTTTTCTAGTGTTTCTAGTTATGTAACCTATGTACTTCGTCAAGTTTTATCATCTATAGAGCAGGAAGAACGTTCTAAAGAAGCGTTTACTAAAGAAGAAGAAGAAAAAGTTAAGCAACGGCTTAGAGATTTGGGTTATATTGATTGAAAAATATCTAATATTTAAATAATATTTTAATAAACATCATAAGAGAATAAATATGATTCAGCCTCATGGTGGAAGTTTAATCAATAAAGAATTACCAAAGATTGAAAAAGACAGAATTTTGGATCAAGCGGGTGAATTTGAAAAAATTCAAGTAAACCAACCTACTACTAAGGTAATTAAAAATATTGCTTTTGGAGTATTTAGTCCTTTGGAAGGATTCATGAATGAAAATGACTATAAATATGTTCTAGAACATATGTATTTAGAGAGCAATTTGGCATGGCCAATACCTATTGTACTAGATATATTTGAGGAAAAAGCGAAATCTTTTAACATTGATGATAGAATATTATTAGTAGATTCATTAGAAAACCCAATTGCTTTAATGGCTGTGGAGGATATATATAATTATAATAAAAAGGAATTTGCAGAAAAAATATATGGTACTCTTGACAAAAATCATCCAGGTGTTGCTTCATTATTCAAAATGAAAGATAAATTAGTTGGTGGAGAGATCTTTTTAATTAATAAACCAAAATCATTATTTCCAGAATTGGATCTTAAACCAATAGAGACTAGAGTTCTTTACAAACAAAAAAAATGGGATAGAGTAGTCGCATTTCAAACAAGAAATCCCCCTCATTTGGGTCATGAATATTTACAAAAAGCTGGTTTAACATATGTGGATGGGCTTTTTATAAATCCCGTAATTGGAAAGAAGAAAATTGGGGATTTTTTGGATGAAGTTATTATACGTACGTACCAAGTTCTAATAAAAGAATACTTTCCAAGAGATAGAGTAGTTTTGAGCACTTTTGAAACAGAAATGAGATATGCGGGACCGAAAGAGGCAATTTTTCATGCAATAGCAAGAAAAAATTATGGGTGTGACCACATAATAATAGGTCGAGATCACGCTGGAGTAGGAGATTATTATGGCCCATATGAAGCTCATAATATTTTCGATCAATTCCCTGATTTAGGGATCGAACCTATTAAATTCAGATCCTTTTCAAAGTGTAATAAATGCAATTCTATTATAAATGATAAAATTTGCCCTCATCCTCCAGAGATGCAAAATTTCTTTGCTGGAACAGAAATACGTAATGCACTACAATCTGGTAAAACTCCAGATCCCGAAGTAATGCGTCCAGAAGTAGCAAAAGTTATTCTAGAATATAAGAATCCATTTGTTTCTTAGAATTTTATTTTTATGAAAAAGTGTGTAAAATAGCTGAATCATGACCGAAACTAAGAAAAAACTAGTTATTATAGGATTAGATTGTGCTACACCCAAAACATTATTCGAAGATTTCTTAGATGATTGTCCTAATATAAAAAAGATGATAGATTGTGGAGTGTATGGTAATTTAAGGACATGTCATCCACCAATTACTATTCCTGCTTGGATGGTAATGTGTACAGGGAAAAAAGCTGGAAAATTAGGTTTGTATGGTTTTAGACATAGAAAAGGGAATACATATAATGATTTTTGGATTGCCTCATCTTATAATATTAAAGAACCAAAAGTTTGGGAAATAATAGCAGAAAAAGGCTTAAAATCTTGTATTTTAGGTGTACCTCCAACATATCCAGTAGAGCCAATAAATGGTTGTTTAGTTTCTGGTTTCATTACACCAGATATTACATCAACATTCACATATCCATCAGAATTAAAAAATGAAATAATGGAACATATCGGAAAATATATATTTGATGCAAATTTCAGAATAGAAGATAAAATCACTTTATTGGAAGAAATTTATGAGATGACAAAGGTTCAATTAACAGCAGTTAAATATTTATTGAAAAATAAGGATTGGGATTATTTTAATTTTGTAATTATTGGTTTAGATAGATTTCACCACGCCTTTTGGAAGTATTACGATAAAAGTCACCATAAATATGAACCGAGAAACCAATTTGAAGGAGAGATGAAAAAATATTATCAATATTTAGATCAAGAAATAGGAGAAATATTAGGTTTAGTAGATGAAAATACAATTATTATGATTGTTTCTGATCATGGTGCTAAAGCAATGAAAGGGTTAGTGTGTGTAAATATGGCTCTTGAAAAACTAGGATTATTAAAATTTAAATCCAAACCAAAACCTAAAACAAGATTAGCAGATGCAGATGTTGATTGGAATAATACTTATGCATGGGGTTGGGGTGGTTATTATGCTAGAATATTTCTCAATATTGAAGGAAGAGAGCCTAATGGGATTATTAAACAAGAAAATTATGAGGAAATGAGAGAAAAAGTCATTGAAAAACTAAAATCCATAAAAGATAGTAATGGCAATCAAATGAACACAAAAATTTTTAAACCTGAAGAATTATATGAAGATATACGGGGAGATCCACCAGATCTACTCGTCTATTTTGACGATCTAAATTGGAGATCCGCCGGAACCGTCGGGTATGAATCAATGTATTTAGATGAAAATGATACTGGTCCTGATGATGCAGTACACGATTGGTTTGGTGTTTATATTATTTATGATCCTATTAAAAAGATAGGGAAAAATTTAGGAATTAAAAGCATTTTAGATATTGCTCCAACATCTTTGAAAATTCTAGGAGTAAATATCCCTAATGATATGGAAGGAAATATAATAGATTTTTAAATAAGCAAAATGAAAAAAGATGGAACATAAAGGATTTACACTATGGTTTACAGGACTCCCTTGTTCTGGGAAATCGGTATTAGCTAATGTTGTTGCTGAAAGCTTAAAGGAGAAAGGAATGAAGGTAGAAAGGCTTGATGGAGATATCGTTCGAAAAAGTCTCACAAGAGATTTAGGCTTTTCCGAAGAAGACAGAAATATGAATATTGAAAGGGTGACGTTTGTTGCTAAACTTTTGACTCGTAACGGAGTTGCAGTTCTAGCTTCCTTTGTTTCCCCTTATAACAAAATCCGAGCATATTCCCGAAAAGAAATTGGAGAATATATCCTTGTCTATGTGAAGTGTTCTCTTGAAGAGTGTGAAAACCGAGATGTAAAAGGAATGTATGCGAAAGCACGAGCAGGTGAAATAAAGGATTTTACAGGAATTGATCATCCTTTCGAAGAGCCAGATAATGCGGATATCATAGTCGAAACAGATAAACAAACTATTGAAGAGAGTAAAAATATTATCTTGAATGCATTAAATGATATGGGTTATTTACCACATTAATTTAAACACTTTATTTTAAACGAAAAATTATATAATTTTTTTTATTTGCTCAATAATTTTAATCTGATTTATACCATAAGAATTTAACAATTCTTCTCTTTTTCCAGATTCACCAAAAGAGTTCTTTATTCCAATGAATTTTATAGTTTTTGGATTTTTTTCAGAAATGATTCTTGCGATTATACTTCCAAAACCGCAATAAATATTGTGCTCTTCTATTATGATAATTCCTTTAATAGTCTTTACCTCTCTTAACAAAGATTTTTCATCTATAGGTTTAATTGTGGGGAGATTAATTACTTTTATTGAAGTTTTAAGTTGATCTTCTATTAAATTAGCTGATGTTAATGCTAACACACTTCCATATCCCGATCCAATTAAGCAAATATCTTTTCCATCTTTTAAGATATCTGGTTGGCCTATTGCGAATTTGTAGTTATTCTCATGAATTTTAGAAAAAGTCCCTCTTGGTAATCTAACATAAAAAGGTGCTGAATAATTGAAGATATACTTTAATATTTCAACTAATTCAATATTATCTGAAGGTATTAAAACATGCATATTTGGTAGAGAAGCCATTAAACTTAAATCTTCTAAAGAATTATGTGTACTCCCATCCTCACCTACTAAACCTCCATGTGTTGTTATGATCTTCAAATTTAAGTTGTCATGACATGCAAATCTAATAAATTCCCAGGCTCTCCCTGTTGTAAATATAGAAAAACCACTTACTACCGGTATTTTTCCAGAAATTGCAAAACCTAAAGCAGTTCCCAGCATATTTTGTTCTGCAATTCCCATATTAAAAAATCGATTTGGAAATGTCTTTGCGAATTTAGAAGTTCTTGTAGATGAAGATAAATCAGCATCTAAAACTACAATATCCTTATTTATCTTTCCAATCTTAACTAAAAAATCTCCAAATGTATCCCTAAGAGCTGGTTCAGTCATCTAATTTAACTCCTATTCTTAATTTTTTTTTTGATTTCATTTAATTCATTAAGAGCTAATTTATACTCTACTTCATTTGGTGCTCTTCCATGGAATTCTTTGGTGTGTTGCATGAATGAAACATCAGAACCTTTAATTAGATAAGAGATAATTACTTTTGGTCTTCCAATTATTCTTTTTAATCTTTCAAATCCCTCTAAAATCTCTTTAAGATTCGAACCATCAGCCTCGATAACTTCCCACCCGAATGCTTTCCACTTTTCTGCTAATGGTTCTAAAGCCATTACTTCCTCGGTTGAACCATCTATCTGTATTCCATTTCGGTCTACAATTGCAATTAAATTATCCAATTTATAATGATTAGCTGACATTGCGGCCTCCCATATAGCCCCTTCATTTAATTCACCATCTCCTAAGAGAACAAAAATAAACTTTTCTCTATTATCTAATTTAGCAGCTAAAGCACAACCAACTCCAATAGATAATCCCATCCCTAAAGATCCAGTTGTTATTTCCACACCAATTTCTGGATTTTTAACAGGATGCCCCTGTAATTTTGACCCAAATTGTCTTAAAGTAAATAAATTCTTTCTTTGGATAAATCCAAATCTGGACAAGACAGCATAAAGTGCAGGAGCGGCATGACCTTTACTCAAAATAAATATATCTCTCTCTCGCCATGTAGGATTTTCCCGATCAATTCTCATAATTTTGTTGTAAAGAAGATAAAGTATATTAACACAAGATAATGAACCACCGGGATGACCTGACTGAGCTTTGTAAATCATCTCTAAAATATCTTTTTTGATATCAAGAATATCTATAAATATTTTCTGCTCATCAGCTTTAGATAATTCCATTCTAGTAATAAAATAAGTAATTTTATGAATTTTTTATTATATTTGATATAAAATTTTGAAGTTTTTCCGCAGTATAAAATTCAACTGGAGGACAGGTTGCTGTTAACGCAGCAGCATAAAGAGAAAGCTTAGCTCCATCAAGTATCGAACTTCCAGAAGCAATAGATAGTCCAAGTGTTGCCATAATAACACTGCCAACTGCTACATAGCTCCTAACTGGTTGATGCAAAATCGGACTAATTTTTTCTACTCTTTCGTTTTCTTTTGAAAATAAAAATGATTCTAACTCCAAATAATTTAAAAGAACATTTTTACATTTAGCAGAGTTCAAAATTCTTTTACCAGCAATTGTAATACTAGTTTCATTACAACAGTCGATTGAAAATGTATCTAAAGCTTTCTGAAGATTCATCTTAATTAATTCAACGTTTTCATATAAGTAGTAGTTAGATTTTGTAGGACGAACAATTATAGGGACATTTTTATAGTTTTCTTTTAATAGATGCATTAGTTTTTGTATAAATAGATCTTCAAAAATTCCTTTTAAACCGTAATCTAAAATTAAGATTGCTGCTACTTCCTGAGACCTATTTATTATGAGATCTTTATATTTCTCTATTATAGACTGAGAAATATCGGTATTATAATCGGTCAGCAGAGGATTTTCGACAAGATAGACCTTATCGGTTTTGTATTTTGCAGTTTTAGCGGGAAAGTCGCCCTGTTTATCGCACAAAACTACGGCACAAAGTTGTTCGCCGAGTTCGTCGGCAAGCAGATCCTCAATACCGGAAGTACACGAGACAATCAAATCGACAGACATCGTTCGCGCCCCTCACTCGCAGCACTTCGCATTTCCGCACTCCGCACTTCCGCACTCCGCACTTCCATCCCGTCCCT
>JBHLNL010000096.1:0-12971 GCA_048941605.1 Promethearchaeota archaeon
CTCGCATGCTCCACTATGCACTCGTAGTTAAATCTGAAGAATGTGCTGGGTGCAGACAATGTGAACGATTATGTCCTACAGTTTCATTATATATTTTGGAAATTGATATTAAGGAGGTTAACAATAGTGGGTAAAGCAAAGTTCCTAGAAAAAAAAATATTAACTACTGGCAATTATGCATGTGCAGAAGGTGCGATTACAGCAGGATGTTCATATTTTGCGGGTTATCCTATTACACCTTCTTCAGAAATTGCTGCTTACATGTCAAGACGTCTTCCTCAAGTTAACGGAACATTTATTCAAATGGAAGATGAGCTTGCTTCGATCACAAGCTGTTTTGGGGCATCTTATGCTGGAAAGAAAGCCATGACTGCAACTTCAGGACCTGGACTTTCACTTATGGCTGAAAGTATAGGTTTGGGTGTGATGTTAGAAGCTCCAACAGTTATCGTTACAATAATGAGAGGAGGTCCTAGTACAGGACAACCTACAAATGCCTCTCAATCTGATGTATATCAAACGAGATATGCTTCTCATGGAGATTATGAAATAATCGTATTAGCTCCATCTACAGTTCAAGAAATGTATGATTTAACAATACGTGCATTTAATTTGTCTGAAAAATATCGCATACCTGTAATTGTAGCTTCAGATGGAATTTTAGGGCAAATGATGGAAGTTCTAAATATCCATTCAAACATTGAATTAATAGAGCGTAAAAAACCTCAAGTTCCACCTGAGAAATATAACCCTTTTGAGGCTTTTGATGATGATCTTGTACCAGGAATGGCAATAGCAGGAACAGATTATTCTTTTTACGTTACAGGATTGACTCATGATATAGAAGGTAATCCACAAATGACTCCAGAAGCTGCAGAAGATCTCATTAAACGACTTTGTGAAAAAATTAGGAAAGCAAGACCTCAAATTAATGATTGGGAGGAAAATTATTTAGAGGATGCTGATATCGTTATCTTAGCTTATGGAATTAATGCAAGGGGAGTGCCAGAAGTCGTTGAGCAAGCACGCCAAAATGGATATAAGGTAGGACTTGTAAGATTAAAAACACTATGGCCCTTTCCTGATGAATTAATGGAAAGAATAGGACAAATGGGGATTTCAAAAGTTATCGTCTGTGAAATGAATAATGGGATGATAATTAGAGAAGTTCAGAGATTTCGGCATTTATTTAATGTTTCTGGAATTACTATTCCAACCACAATACCATTTAGTCCAAAATTTATATATGAAAAATTAATGAAGGAGGTTTAACATATGTGTCCATTAGATCAAATATCAATCCCCCCTGAAGCACTTGGTCATCCCTTAATTGATATGTTAAATTTACACCGATTTATCTTTTGCCCAGGTTGTTTAATTGGAACTGTAATTACATCAATTACAAATTGTTTAAAAGAAAGAGGACTCACTTCAAAAGATTATGCTATCGTGTCTGGTATAGGATGTACTGGTAGAGCAAGTGGTTGTTTTAAAGCACCTGCCTTCCATACTACTCATGGAAGAGCTATACCTTTCGCTACTGGTATAAAACTAGCAAATCCTAAATTAAAAGTTATAGTTCTATCGGGAGATGGAGATCTTTTTGCTATTGGTGGGAATCATTTTATTCACGCTGCAAGGAGAAATGTAGAGCTGACGGTTCTTTGTATTAATAACAATATATATGGCATGACTGGAGGTCAAGTAGCCCCTACAAGTCAGATTGGTGATATAACTTCAACAACACCATACGGAAATATAGAACCTCCCTTCAATTTGGTAAGTCTAGCAGCTGCGGCAGGAGCAATATATGTTGCGAGATGGCCTGCATATGACACACTTAGATTACAAAAAAGTATTTTTAAATGTATAGATAATCAAGGATTCAGTTTTATAGAAGTACTTGCTCCCTGTTTTGTCCAATATGGGTCTAAAAATAAATTGGGAGATGCTGTCGAGATGCTGGATTGGTTAAAAAAACAAATTAAAATTAAGCTTGATTGGCCCCCTCATCAAGCAACTTTTGATTTCAAGAAAGGGATTATTATATGTGGAGAATTTGTACAAGAGGAGAGAGAAGGATTTAGTAAAAAATTAGAGCAAGTTCGAATAAATGCGCAAAACATGAAAATTTTAAGAGAAATTAAAGATAGTGACTGAACTTATGACTGAAAGTGATAAAAAACTTGAAATTGAACCTAATATCGGGGTTTTTCTATGCAAATGCGGAAAAAATATTGGTGGAACCGTTGATATTGATCAATTAGCTAAAGAAATTGAAGAAGATTCTAGAGTCAGACTAGTTCAAGTTAATACATATACTTGTTCTGATCCTGGACAAGTAGAAATCGAAACAGCGATTAAAGAGCAAGGTATAGAGAAGATAGTTGTTGCTGCTTGCTCTCCAAGATTGCATGATCCAACCTGGAAAAAGCTTTTAAAACGAGTTGGAATAAATCCGTCACTAGTTGAAGTAGCTAATATCCGAGAACAATGTAGTTGGGTACATCTTGCTGAAAAAGAAGAAGCAACAAAAAAAGCTAAAGAAATCCTTGAAATGGCAATCGCTAAAGCTGAGTTATTAGAAGCAATTGATGATATTGTTGTTCCCATTACACAAAAAGCCTTAATAATTGGAGGAGGAGTAGCAGGAATTCAAGCGGCGTTAGATTTAGCTGATGAATATGAAGTTATTCTTGTTGAAAAAGCACCAACTATTGGAGGAAAGATGGCTCTCATCGATAAAACCTTTCCAACTATGGATTGTTCAATCTGTATCTTAGGTCCTAAAATGGCTGATGTAGGTAACCATGAAAATATTAATTTAATATCCTGTGCTGAAGTTACGAAAATATCTGGATACATTGGTAATTTTGAGGTTACAATTAAAAAATACCCACGATATGTAGATGAAAGTCTCTGTACGGCATGCGGGGATTGTGTCTCAATTTGCCCTGAAAACGTTATAGATGAGTACTCTGGTAACCTAGGTTGGAGGAAAGCAATATATATCCCATATCCTCAAGCTGTACCTGCTAGTTATATAATTGATGAAAAGAGCTGCTTAGGTCTGTCGCCTTTAGCCTGTGGAAAATGTGTCCCTGAATGTGAAAAAGAAGCAATAATTTATGAGGATTCCGAGAAAATTTTTAAATATAAAGTTGGAGCCATTATTATCGCAGTTGGTTTTGAACTTTTCGATGCCTCTAAACTCCCAGAATATGGATGGGGTAATTTTTCTAATGTTATAACAACATTTGAATTTGAAAGGTTAATTAATGCTGCAGGACCTACAAATGGGGAACTCGTGCGTCCTAGTGATCTTAAGAAACCAAAAAAAGTTGCTTTTATAAATTGTGTAGGAGCACGTGATAAGCGATTTAATCCATATTGTTCTAACTTCTGTTGTATGGAAAGTATAAAGGATAGCCTTTTAATTAAAGAACATTGGCCTGATGTTGAAGTTACAATATTTTTTATTGACATTAGGGCATTTGGTAAAGGATTTGAGGAACTTTATTCACGATCAAGGGAAGAAGGCGTACTTTTTATACGTGGACGCCCTGGTCAAATTAAAGAAAATCCCATAACGAAAAATCTTAATGTTAATGTTGAAAACATAAGCACTGGAACAATCCTCTCTGAAGAATTTGACTTGGTAGTTCTTTCTATAGGAGTTGAAGGTTCTTCCGAATCAATTCCTTTTCCTATTGCTAAGGATTCAAAAGGATTTTATATTGAAGCACACCCTAAGCTGCGTCCAGTAGATACTCCAACTGATGGTATTTTCATTGCTGGGGGAGCAGAATCGCCAAAAGATATTAGAGAAACTGTTACACAAGCAAGTGCTGCAGCAGGACGCTGTGGAAATTTACTCTCTGAAGATAAATTCCATGTAGAACCATTATATGCATTTGTAGACATAGATAAGTGTACTAGCTGTGGAATTTGTGTCTCTCGTTGTCCTTATGGTGCTATCAGTGTTGATCAAGAAAAAAAAACACCAGCACGATTCATTCCAATATTATGTAAAGGTTGTGGTACATGCGCTGCAGATTGCCCTACAGATGCTATAACCATGACTAATTTTACAGATGCAATGATCCTTAGACAAATTGATATTGCTCTTCGCGAAAATCCCTCAGAAAAGGTACTGATTTTTGCTTGTAATTGGTGTTCATATGCAGGAGCTGATTTAGCTGGAACTAGTCGTATCCAATATCCAACTAATACGAGAATTATTAGAACTATGTGTTCAGGACGGGTAAAAATTTCCTTCATTAAACACTGTTTTAACCGAGGCGCTGGAGCTGTTATGTTGACTGGATGTCATCCACAAGATTGTCATTATATTTCAGGAAATGATTTTGCCATTAAACGAGAAAAAAAAATTAGAAGTTGGATGAAGAAAAATAATATATCGGATGAAAGATTTGTCATTGAATGGATCTCTGCAGCAGAAGGAAAAAAATTTGCCGATAGTGTCTCACAAGTAAGTAAAATAGCTTTAAAGTAGATATTGATTTCTTGGAATATTATCCATGCAATAGCAGAAATTCGTGATATGTACAATAATTTGATCTCAACTGGTAATTCGAATCTATTAAAGACTCAGTTTATACCAGATTATATAAAAACAGCAGATAACTTATAGAATTATTCAAAATTGCTTTTTCTTTTTTTATAATCTGAAATCTTAGATAATAAAGGAACAAATTCAAGAGGATCTCCAAAAACAGGAACTTTCCTTTCAATTAACTTTTTTGAAATTCTTTCTCTTTCTTTTGGATTGTTCAGACGTTGAATTATAGGAATTAATGGTTTATTATGTTTGTGGCCTAAAGTTAGGCTCTCTATCATGTAAGCTTCAAAATCTTGATTATCTCTTGATTTAAGAATAGGGGTCAAATAAAAACTAGGCATATCTAAAATTAGACCATCTATCTTTCTATCTGATAAAGCAATATCAATAATTTCATAAACAGAAATTACATAGAAAAATTGTGCTGCTAAATCTAAAGGATTATTTGAACTTGTGCCTGGTAAAAAAAATTTAGACTTGAGTTTTTCTTGGATTTCTGGACTGAAAGGAGGGATTTTCATTCCCACTTTCTCAAGGAGATCAACTAAAATCACACCATACCCTCCACTAATGCTAAAAACTGCCAAGTTATTCAGTTCAAAACTTCCATAAAAGTCAATTAAACGAGCAGTATAGAGTAATTGCTCCAAAGATTCAACATTAATAATATTAAATTGTCTAAAAAGAGCCTCCCAAAGTCGATTATCTCCTGAAATTGAAGCTGTGTGGGTCTTAGCTGCAATAGAACCTGTTTTAGATTTTCCACCTTTTAGGACAATGATTGGCTTCTTATTTTGTTCAAAAACTTTTTTTAAATCATCAATTCTTCCTTGTTTAATACCCTCTAGATAACATAAAATGATATCTGTTTCAGGATCATTACTTAAAAAGTAAAGGAGATCAACAAAATCTAAATCTGCTCCATTTCCAAATGAAAATACTTTTGAAAAATAAATTCCTATTGCTTCTGCTCCATATATCGCAATATTGCATATCCCACCTGATTGTGCGATAAAACCTATATTTCCAGATTTAGTTGGAAATCCTGGACGCCAAGCTATACCTAACTTAGGATAATATATTCCCAATCCATTTGGTCCTAAAATTCTTAATCTATTTTTTGCTCGCTTCAATAATTCCTTCTCTAAAGCAATACCTTCTTCTGTACCAGAATCAGAAAATTCAGATGTAAAAACAGTAACTAATTTTACATTTTTTTTAAGACAAGCATCTATTATCTTTAAAACTTTTGAAGGTGGAACTGCTATAAAAGCAAAATCAACTTCATTAGGAATTTCTTCTAAAGATTGAAAAATATTATTCTTATCAAAACCGGGTATTTCATCAACTGTAGGATGTACGGCATAAACTGGACCTTTAAAATACTCAGCATGATTTTTTAAAAAAAAGTATTCACGTTTTTTAGAAGGCCCAATTACCGCGATAGATTTAATATTGTTTATGAATGATAAATCTTTTACGTTTAAATCTTTAGTATCCGATTTTAGCATTAATAATTTAAATTTTCTAAGTAATAAAATTTTTAATATTTGCCTTCAAATTCTAAATTTTTTATAAAATGCGTCTGAAAATTTATTTGTCTTAATTTTCATTTTTGTAAAATGAAAAAAAAAAAATTTATATATTAAACGGTATAATAAAAACTCACTGAAAATGTCTAGAATTTCGAAGGGTGACAATCACTAGCAGAAATTTTATGACTTTTTGGCAATGTTCGTAATATCTTCAATTAATTCTTGATTTAAGATATTCAAACTGCTATATTAGAAAGGAAATTTCTATTAAATTTAAAAAAAAAATGAGATGATAAAAATATGAAAAAAAAACAATTAGCCGTATTACTAATAGTGTTCGTCTTTATAAATGTTGCTGCAATTTCAATGATTAAGATCGCAGGGGGAACAACTAATAATGATATATTATCTAAGTTTGATAAGCCTTGGGATGTAGAAAGAATCGATGGTACACAGAACGCTAAATCCCTATCAATAAATGAGTTTGATCCTGGATTGGCGGAATTTCGCGCTTCAGCTCGCTCCTCAGAAAAATTCGCCTCAGTGTTTCCACAAGGTGGAGAAGTTATAAACTATCCTGTTCTTAACGATTACACAGGGGGATATTATTGGGAGGAGTTCACATGTATCTACAAAGGAACTTATGGAAATATTTGGATCGGATATGATGATGAATTCGACTGGTATGATGATGGTGGAACACCAGGAGACTTTGATGATGATGTATGGTATTTTGGATATAATTGGACTGATGAAGGAATTTATACTGGGAATCCAAATTATCCAGGTGGTTATTATTTACCACCAGGTTATGTTGATGAAGTAAAAGCATCAGACTTGGAGGAAGTTCTTTATCAATTCGACACAAATATTCATGATACTACTATGCAATACTTTGGCAGTTATGCAGACCGTCCTGGAGTTCTAGGTGATTACAAGGTCAACGTATTTGTATTTAATATTAAAGATGATTTCTTTTATGATTCCGGGACTAATTTAGGATTCATAATGGGATACTTCTGGCCTGCAATAGCCAATCAATTAGATACAAATGCATTCCACATGGATTCTTATCAGTGGTGGAGAAGACAAGGTGAAAATCCACCTATGGAATCTATGGGTATAGATTATAGTTATCTCAGTGTTCTTGCATGGCAATATGAGGGTACCTTCTGTCATGAATTCCAACATATGATTAACTACGATATTGATCCTGATGAAGATTCATGGGTTGATGAGGGTATGTCGATGTTGTCTGAATGGTTATGTGGATATGGATTATCACCGGGGCATATTGCTGAGTATTTAATTTGGTTCTGGGATACGCCCATTACTATCTGGGAAGGCTATTTATCTGATTATGGCGCGTCATTTTTGTGGACTTTCTATATGTATGAACATTACGGGGGATCAGATTTAATTTGGGAAGTGTGTATGAATCAGGCAAATGGAATAGAAGGATGGTCGAATGCACTTGAGAATCGTGGTATAATGAGATCATTCGATGAAATATTCCAAGATTTTGCTATCGCAAATTATCTTGATGATACATCCTTTGCAAATGGAAGATATGGATATTATGAGTTAGAAATCCCTTCTGAACATTCAGAGGGATTAAGTATATCTGATGTAATGTGGATATGGGCAAATATCCCTGAATGGGTTCATCCTTCTTTAGAAGGACTTGGTTGGCTATTCCCATGGCAAGTACATGAATATCCTCATTCAGGAGAAACTTATCCATTATATATTTCTCGCGGATTGTCATATACTCCCAATTATGTTGAATTCTATGATGCACCATTATTATTTGACGTATCTTTTGATGGAAATGATATTTCAGGTCCTTATCCTACTAGTGGAGCATTAAACTGGCATTCAGATGGAACTGGTTGGTCATATTTTAAATTGAACCAAACATTTACCATTCCCGCTGGAGGAGCAACACTAACATTCTCAAATTACTTTTCAATTGAGTCTGATTGGGATTATGGATATGTAGAAGTACATGATCTTGATACAGGTGAATTTTATACTCTTCCAAGTAGTTTCGGTATGACAACCGATTATGTACGCTATATTCAAGATAACCCAAATTGCCCTGACCATTTAGAACCAGTTGTGTATGAAGCTGCAGGTCGATGGAATGCTTTCACAGGTTCTAGTTATGGTGTTTATCAAGAAGTAATGGATCTCTCATTCTTTGCAGAGCATACTATAGAACTTTGCTTTACTTACTGGACTGATGGTTTTTATCAAGCTTCTGGATGGTATTTGGATGATATTGCGATACCTGAATTAGGATTTTCTGATAGCGTAGATGAAGACCCCACTCCTCCTTGGATAGTTCAAGGAAATTGGTATAAAAATGATCTTGTTATTCCAAGTGAACTTACAGTAAACTTTATCTTATCAACAACTTTGCTTACGAAGAATGGTGATCCTTGGAAAACTTGGCATCGTATAGATTCAATGAGACTCGATGATGAAACTGAAGAAGGTAGAGAATTTTTATTAATGATTAACACTAAACGTATTCAAACAACGGCAGTAATGGTGATCATTAACCAACCAGGATTCGAACATTCACTTGAAACATACTATACTTTTGATGCGCACAGGTTCAATCCATGGTGGCATAAGTGTTGGTAGTTATAAAGCACAAACATTTAAATAAAAAATATTTTTTTTTTTCTTTTCTGAAATTATTTATACGTATATATTTAGTTTGATTTTTATGCAATCTATTCAATTTGAGGTATTATGGATAACTGGATAGAATATATAAGATATGAGCCCATTAGACCATTCTCATCAACACAAAATGATGCTATTAAATATTTTGTTAGAAAAGATCTGTTAGAAGAGGAAGTGGAATCAGTTGAATTTTTATGGAAATTGCCAAAAACAGAAAAAATACTAAAGAAACAACATGATGGTTCATGGAAATATCCCAGACCTCAAAAAGATATAAGAACACAAAATAATTATAATCAATTGGAGACTTACAGACAACTAGGATTTCTTATTGAAAAGTATGGTTTTAAAAACAAACATCAAGCTATTCGAGGAGCTGCTGAATTTTTATTTTCATTTCAGACTGAAGAGGGAGATTTTAGAGGCATTTATGGAAATCAATATTCTCCAAATTATTCTGCAGGTATAATGGAACTCTTAATTAAAGCAGGATATGATAAAGATCCTCGCATAGAAAAGGGATTAAATTGGTTATTATCAATTCGGCAAAATGATGGAGGATGGGCAATACCTATAAGAACAAATAATGCTAAGTGGTCAGATGTTGAAAATAGTAAAGACATATTACAACCAAATAAGAGGAAGCCATTTTCGCATATGATTACTGGTATTATATTAAGAGCTTTTGCCGCACACCCTAAATATCGGAAAAATGAAGAAGTAAAAGTAGCAGGCGAATTATTAGCTTCAAGATTTTTTAAACCTGATAAATATCCAGATCGAAAAGGAGTAGAATACTGGTTCAGCGTTTCTTTCCCATTTTGGTGGACAGATATTGTATCTTCCCTAGACACTCTTTATTATTTAGGTTTTACTAGTTCTCATCCTAAAATTGAATTTGCGCTTAATACATTGAGAAACAAGCAATTAGAAAACGGTTTATGGGACCTAAAATTATTAAAGACTAGAGATAAAGATCTTCCTCTTTGGATTTCCTTAGCAATTTGTCGAATATTCAAAAATTTTTATTAAGTGCTTGTATTTTTAAAGAATGGTTAATTAGTTGAAAATATATGGGCAGAAATGTTTTAAAGACTACTAGAAGGCTCCCAAATTTGAGTAATAAAGATTTTAATATTCCAAAAATGCTAACCGAGTTAACAAGAGATAATACATCAGGTGCTAATGAATTAGTTTTTAAAGCATTAGAAATATTTAAGTATCAATTGGAACTAATTAAAAATCCAAGTGAAGATATAAAAAGAAAAATTTTTGATTTATCTGAAGAGATAATTAGCTCTCGTCCAAGTATGGCGCCCCTTATTAACACAATCGGATTTATTCTTAACAATTTAGAATCTTTCAATAAACAAACAATACAAGAGAGATTAGATCAGCTTGAAAAAGATGTAATTGAAAAGAATAAAGCTTTAGGAAATAATTTCCAGGAATTTCTTAGCCAATTTAAAAAAGGTTATCGCAGCATAATGCTTATTTCATATAGTTCTACAATTGTTAATCTATTGTCAAAATTTAATAATGAGAATATTGAAATATATGTTCTCGAATCTAGACCTCTATTAGAGGGACGAAAAACAGCGGAAATTTTATCTAAATACTTTAAGACTCACCTTATCATTGACGCTGCGATAGGAAAATTTATTGATCAGATTGATATTGTATTAATCGGAGTTGACAGCATTTTAAAGGATGGATCAATAATAAACAAAATTGGAACCTTTCCATTAGCACTTGTAGCCAAAGTGAAAAATATAGCAGTTTATGCTATTACTAGCTCTTTTAAATACAATTTAAGGAGCCACTTTGATCAAAGAATTTCAATTAACAAAAAACCGATGTATGAAATCTATGACAAAAGAATAGAAAGCAAATCACTTGAAGTAGAGAATTACTATTTTGATATAACTCCCCCAGAATATATTACTGGAATTATTTCAGAATATGGGATCTTAAGCATTAAACAATTTTTAGAAAAAGTTCAACTAGAACTTCCAAGCGAGTGGTTTAAATATTTTTTAAATAACAAAAGGGTATGATTTTGAATTCTAATATGAATGTTAAAGAATTAAAAAATGAAGCTGGAAAAAAAGTAACTTCTGAAAAAAAATTAAATGAAGATAATGCTTATCGCATAACAGAAAGGCTTGCTTTCCCTCGACTGACAGGATCTGAAGGAGATAAAAAAGCTAGAGAAATTATAGTGGAGGAATTTAAGAATGTTGGTTATAATCCAATATATCGAGACAAATTTATTACATCTTCTTATAATTGGAATTTTGTGAGGATGATGTTTATAATTATTGGTTCTACTCTGCTTTTAATGGCTTTATCATTTTATATAAATCCATTTTTAACGCTTGGTTTAGCTCTAGTTAACATTTTTATTACATTTAAAGCACTCAGTATATCTGTTTCAAATAAAATTAAATTGAGTAAAAATGAGAATTATAACTATGAAACAGAAAATCTTTATGTTGATTTAAAGAGTCAAATTTCTAAAGCGAAAGTAATTTTTATGGGACATTGGGATTCAAAATCTCAATCATTTTCTCCTTCAGTAAGAATTATAATATTTCTTATTTCTGTATTCGGAGGTTTTATTCTCTTTTTAGTATACATTATTTTAAGCTTACTTAGAATTTTTATTAATATTAATATATCCATTTTAAATAACATTTTATTAGATGTTTGCATTATTGTTGCATTAATCGGGATTATTAATTATTTTAATAAAACGGATAATCATTCACCTGGAGCATTTGATAATGCAGCAGCGGTGGGTACTATAGTTGAGTTGGCAAGATATTATAAAAATAATCCACAGAAAAATATAGATTTAATATTTTTATCTACTGGCTCAGAAGAGTTAAACTTAGGAGGTGCAATTCATTACATTCAAAAATTTAAAGATAAATTTGATAAAAATTCGACATTTTTCATTAATTTAGATTTTATTGGGGGCTCAGAACTAATCAGATTAATTAGTTCTTATGGTATACCGCGAAAATCTTCTTCTAAAAAATTAAATAGTTTAATTCTAGAAAGTGCTGAAAAAAACAAATTTAAAATAAAAGATGTTTACGCTCCAACTGGAGTTTGGTCTGATTATATGCCAATTGTACAAGAAGGATTTGAAGCTTGTTGGCTAAGTTCACAACCAGGGATAAAGTATGTACATACTGAAAAAGATAATATGGATTTGATATCGAAGGAAGGGATAAAGAATATACTTGTTTTATGTACAGATATTATTAATAAGTTGGATGATGAGTATAATCTCTAATTTCTTTTGCTAATAAATGCAAGTTATTTTGTATAAATCAAATTTAAGAAAGTTTTAAGAGAAATTATACATAATTTAATTTTTATCCTAAGATTTATTTAAATGAAATTGATATTCTTAAAAACTACTTAAGAAGTTATATAAAATGCTAACTGCAGAACAAATTAAAGAAGTATTAAAAAATAATGTAATTAACCTTCGATTCCACGCACGTGGAGGGCAAGGAGGAGTGACCGCTTCAAATCTATGCGTAGAAGCTTTTTATGGGTATGGAGTTTGTCAACCTCTCTTTGGCGCTGAGAGAATGGGTTCCCCAACTGAAAGTTATGTTAGACTTTCTTCAAACGAAGATTTGGTTAGATCTAATGAGCAAGTCTATGGACCTCATTTTGTTGCTGTATTAGATCCTTCATTATTAGGAGAAATTAATGTAACTGCAGGTATGCCTAGAGGGGGATGGTTAATTGTAAATACAGAAATGGATCAAATTTCATTACAAGATGTTGTAGACAGAAAGGACATCAATATTGCTACAATTGATGCGACTAGAATTGCTCTAGACATTTTAGGAAGAAATATTACAAATACAATTATTTTAGGAGCTCTTATTCGAGTTTCTCATATATTTACTGTAGATGAGTTATCTGATGCTATAATGAGAAGATTTAAAGGAGAAATCGCGGGAAAAAATATTAAAGCTATAAAACAAGCTATCGAGGATACTTGTGTTTATGATCTTGGCATCGATATAGATTTTTCTATAGATACAAAAGTGCCTTGGCAACAAGTAAAACCAGGTTTACCGGGATATATAGAAGTAGATAAAGCAGGAGTGTGGTATTGTGACGAAGAT
>JBHLNL010000097.1:0-12911 GCA_048941605.1 Promethearchaeota archaeon
AATTTTCGATTTAAATTCTAACAGCATATTCCAAGAAATATCTAGTGCAATATATCTACTTTTTATTTTTTTTTGTCAAATATTGTTTTTCTATAATATTCATAAAATAAACCAGTACCACTACCTAGATCCAAAATAATTTTTCCATCCATTTTGTAATTTTTTAAAACAATTTCATATTTTTCTTCTTGAATTAACTTATATCTTCTATCATAAAAATAAGAAGTCGAGTTGTATTTTTCGATTATCTTTTTCTTTTTATAATAATTTTTAAATTTCTCTTTCAATCGGGTAACCAAAAATTTTTTCCTTGCTTTTATAATGTCGTAAGGTTTTAATTCAAAAAATTCTATCTTTAAATTATCTTTTTAATAAATATAATAATTATTTTTTGATTTATAAGAGTTGGAAATGTCGAGTAAAGATAATAATCAACAGAGGTCAAAGAATCCACTTAATATCCTTCAAAACGCACAAAATTCAATAATCTTGCTCAGGTTAAAAGATGGGACTGAATATAGAGGCTTACTAAAGGAGATCGATGCATATATGAACATGATTCTAGAAAACGCTACAGAGCTCATGGACGGGCAACCTGTCGCAAAATACAACGAGATATTTATTCGTGGTAATAATCTTCTTTTCATAAAACCAGATGCTTCTCAAGTTTCATAAGTTTAGAAATATAATTAGGGTTTAACTTATTCATTTACTATTAAGATTCTTAAAATGAGAAAATTTCTTTTAGATTTAGTTTCACAGTTCTAAAAGCTTCGGAATTATTTCATTATTTTTGATTATAGCATAGGATGCTGGATTAGGGCTATAGGAACCTCTATAATTCGCTGATGAGAAGAGAGATAACAATTTATTATTAAAAAACCATCGAAAGCCTTCAGGAAAACATTCGTGTGCCCTTATAAGATATTTGAGTCTGTTATGGTTCAAAAAATTCTCAAAAACATCATTTCCAAAAACCTTAATCCCTGGACCTCTAAAACTATCTGAAAAACCTTTTAATCCAGGCTTAGGATCATTCCACATAATTTGAAATATACCTTGAGCGATTGAATCAACGATTTTATTGAAATCTTTACATTTATAGCTCTCCAGTTTCTTCAGAATATTAAAATCTTGTGGAATTCCTCCATGTAAACATAATATCATATCATTAATTAATGCACATATTGGGAGTAGGTTATATAGGTTTATTATTTCGTTAAATTTGCTATGATCATTAAATTTTGATACAAACTCTTGAAAAAATCCATAATATTGATTCATTTCTAGAGTTTCATGATTACCTCTTAATATATAATATTTTAAAGGAAAAAGAATCTTTAAAGCTAAAACGATTATCAAACACTCAAACTGCATAGGTCCACGATCAACAATATCTCCTAAAAAAATTACATATTTTGGATTAGTTTTGTTGATTAACCCGACTAAATCCATTAAACTCTTCAAATTTCCATGGATATCCCCTATTACATAAACTTCATCATCTTTTTCTTTAACTTTTAATTTTAGAAATAAATTTTCCTCCTTTAAAATGGCTTTACTTCTCTCTATTATTTTTGTTATATTCTCAAACTTTAGTTTAGAGATCTTTAGTGGGTTCTTAATTAAATCATGTAAGAATGAATTTTCTGATAAATTCAATGTTTTCCCAATTGTGATATTATTAGCCTTATTATTTTTATTATAAGATCTTATATTTATATAAATAAAGCAATTTAAAATACCTAGTTACAATTCAATGGAAGAATCTAAAACTCAAAAGTTATTACTCCATATTCAGAATCACATAGATAATTTTGAACATGAAAAATTTCTTGAGAAAAACGAGAATCGTAATCATGGAATTATTTATACTCCAAATCAAATTGTAGATTATATTGTATCCAATATATTTCGAATATATTTTGAAAATTTCATAAATTCTGAAGGATTAATTAAAGATTCGCCAAATTTAGAAAGGTTATTTCTTTCAATAATAAAAAGCCAGAAAATAAAAGCGGAATTAGATAAAAAAATCAAAAATTTGAGGATATTGGATCCCTCCTGTGGCTCTGGGAGATTTCTAATATCTATAGCAGAACAATTATATAAGTTTTATAGAATTTTAGAGCCAAAAACATCTGACTTTGAATTAAAAAGAAAAATAATCGAAAACAACGTATTTGGAATTGAAATTGAAAACTCCGCCATAATTGTCTCAAAGTTAAGATTAATTAAATGGCTTTTATCAACCAATGTAAACTATAAAGCCTTTCAAAATCTTAATTTTAAGATTTTAAAACATGCAGTTTTTGACAATATCGCTGAGAAATTTGACTTAGTATTTAACATTTTTAATTCAGATTTTCTTTTAGAATTTAGCTCTGATAAATTCGATATTATAATTGGTAATCCTCCTTATGTAGAAAATAAGAAGATTAAAGATACAATATATAAGAATAAATTAACTAAAAGATTCAAATCTGCTTATCGATTATTCGATCTTTCAATTGTATTTATTGAGAGATCTCTAGAATTATTAGAAAATAATGGATATCTCTCATTTATTTTACCTAATAAATTTTTATCTGCAGATTATGGTATTAAAGTCAGAGAATTATTATTAAATAAATCAAAAATTAAAGAAATAATAAATATTTCATCTTTACAAATATTTCGAAACACAGCTACATATCCAATCATTTTATCTTTAAAAAAAAATAATCAAAGCGTAGATCATAATATAAATATTAAAATCTTCGATAAGATGAATAATTTAATTGAAAAAAATACAATCAAGACTATAATATTTCATCAAGATTTAATCAATAAATTTCCCTCTCAAGTAATTCCAATCTCAGGAAATATTAAATTAATCACATATTTATTTAAAAATTTCAAAACCATTGCTGAATCCATTAAAGATTTAAAAATTATATATCGACCTTTTGGTTTTTTAAAATATAGTAAACATTTTGATAATATTAGTGAAGAACGCCAATCTGATAGAGATTTATTATTAATCGGAACAGGTAATGTTGATAGATATCATATTAAGTTTAAGAAAAGAATAAAAATAGCGGGGAAAGATATTAAAATATCATATTTTAATTATCATCCTAATTTTGATAATATTTGGAACGATCTGAATAGCGAAAAACTAATCTTTAGGGAAATTGCTAAAACTTTAACCTTTTGTTATGATCCAGGAATATTTACCAATATAACAGGTCTTTACTTTCTAAAAATTGATTCATTCAATACTGATCAATTATACTGTCTTTTAACAATTTTAAATTCTGAAATAATGGATTCTGTCTTTAAAACATTATTTAGTACATTGCATATGGCTGGAGGCTATTTAAGATTTAATGGTAGTTTTATTAAGAGATTACCATCACCAAATAGATTTCCTTTCATATTATCACAATTGGGAAAATTTTTACAACTCATTTCGCAATTAAAATATGATCTTAAATTAAATCAACCTGAAATTATAAATCTTCCTGAATTAGAGAATTTTAATAGTAATTTTTTTAATGAAATTGATAGATATTTAACATTTTTTAACCAATTAAGTAATTCCTTAGTGAAATTATTATTTTTAGATGAATTTTACCTAAAAGCTAATTTAGATTATAATTTTTTAAGAGATTTATTTGATTTAAAAAGAGGATCATACAAAGTGCCATACAAACTTTTAATTCCTCAAGATAATATGCAAAATTATAATTTATACTCTTTAAATCAATTAGACTCCATTTTACCAGAAATCAATAAATTTTATAATCGATTCCATGATAGTGCAGGATTATTAAATCAAATAAACCATATAGCCAAAAATAATTTCAATTAATAGCTAATTCTCATTAAATTATTCTTCATAATAAAATCAAATTAAAATTAAATTTTAGCAAATATTATATAATAAAAATCAATTAAAATAATGAGTGAGAACTATGGCTAAAAAAAAGAGTGTTCCAAATGAGGAAGAAGATTTTGAAATTCCCACTGGAAAAATGGATGAAGATGGTGATGAAATAATTGACCTAGCTGATTGGAAGGATAACCTAGAAGAAGATGTGATATATGAAATCCCTGATGATGATGAAATGATTGCGGAAGAGACCGAAGATGAAGAATTTGGCATGGAAGTTGATGATGTTATTAAGATGCTTAGAGATGTAAAATGTAAGCCTTGTCCAGGATTAAAAAGCAAACCAGATTGTAAAATAGCTCACGATTATGGATGTCCAAAACCTAAAAAGCCATAATAATTATCTTTTATTTTTTTTTTAATTATGTAAAACATTTTTGATTATAATCTTTTAGTTGAACAGTTTGCTCTCAAATATCATAAAACGCGCAATTTTAATCACATTTGATCTGCTATTTAGTTGGTTTATATGGGAAGTAAATATCTCGTTTGGGAATCCATGTTATACAGCAGCATTCTTGAAGTGTTTTACTCTATCTATCACAACTTTTTTAATTATATATACCCCCTTTGAGATTTATTGGTCTTTTAGGGATCTCTGGTTTGATCGCTGGAGAAAACTTTTTCTCAAAGCTTTAAAAATTTTAAATATAAGAATTAATGTTTCAGACGGATATTTATCTGCAAATTTAGTAAAAAATAAAGAGCAATCTAAAATTGATTCCAAAAATGCAATAATTATAATTTGCCATGGATTTTCTGATACTAACGAGAGGCTTCAGTATTTATATTTTCCACTCGCTTATCAAGGATATATTGTTTTGGCATATGATGCAAGAGGTACAGGTAAATCTAAGAAAACCGGTAAGAGAGGCGATTTTTTAAAAAGAATTGATGATTTTAAAAAAATTATTGAATGGGTAAAAAATCAAGAGGATTTTTTGAATAAGAAAATATATTGTGTTGGGTTTAGCATCGGGGCTATTACAGTTTTGTCTGAAGGTTTTTTAAATAGAGACATTAAAAAAATTATAGCAATTTCATCTATATCTCAATACAAACAAAATATTCCTAAATACAATCTTATAGTTATGCTGAGTTATTTGTTCAAAGGGGTAAAATTATTTCCAACTATAGAAGAAGAAAATCGATTATCTCCATATTTTTTGATAAAAAATGCTAAAAAAGAGCTAACTTCAGAAGAATGGGAAGATCTTTCTAAAAGGGTAATGTTAATTCATTGCAAAAATGATAGGGTAATAAAATTCAAAAATTTAAAGGAAAATAGAAAAATTTTAGATTCTCCAGATGAAAATATACTAATCATGAGAAAAGGTGGGCACTCACAAAAAAAAAACGAATGTGTGTTAGTAGGTGCTATTTTAAATTTTATAAATTCATAGTAAGTCTAAATTTCGCGTTCCTTAAAAATTAAAATAATTTTATCATTTCTTTTATAGTTTCAAGTGCTAAATCTATACTTATGTTAATGCTCTTAAGTTTGCTTTCAAAATAATTATGATCTGATTTTGATTTATCAATTTCTTCAAAAATGTTAAAGAAATGTTTCTTAGACTCTAATTCCATAGAATATACATTCGAGCGAAGAGTCACATCATTCATATTAACAAAACATCCGTGATTGATAAAACTATGATTAAATGCAGGGGAATAAGTTTCCCATAATTTTTCTTTTAAATTTTTGTAAACCTTATTAGCAAGTTTTAAGCAATAATCTTTGCTTTTATCGCTGTAGCAAAAATAAAAAGGTAATTTTCCTTGTCCTTGATTTTTTTTCATATAATCATGGAGTTTTTCAAATACAATCTCAAATTGTTTGTGAGTCAAATTAAGGTGAGTATGATCAGCAGAAGGATTACATTTGAAAAATAAAGGTTTTCGATAATAAGGAATGCCGTATAGGCTAATAATATTTAGTACAATCCCCTCTTTTAACCAATGATCAAATTTATAAAAGGGGTTCAGATTTGTACTTAATTCAATTAGAAATCTTTCTAATAAAGAAGTCTCATGAAAATCAAGTATATAGATATGAATATCTTCATTATCCCAATATTTTTGAAGTAATTCTTTTACAATAATGACTTGATCTGGTGTTTGGAAATCATTTAAATCTTTCATCCCATTATTAAATTCAGGAGTAAATGCTCTACGCCAAAATCTATTAAGATTTGTTCCATTTTTTAAATAATAGCCAAATTTGTTATTTCTATTTGGATTCAAGAATCCATAAGGATTTAATAATGGTAGAAAAAATAGAATTTGATCAGATCTTAAAAAATCAGATATTTTTATTTTATCTTCCATAATTAATTTAAAGAATTTCAATATACTGAATAATCCATTATATTCATTATGCTGAGCACCAACAAAAACTTTGACATACTTTAAATCTTCAATTTTGGAATTTTTGGAAATTTTTATAAGGGGAATAATTCCTTCAGAAGTTTCATAAATTTGATAATTTGTATAATCTAAAATCTTAACTTGTTCTAATTCACTTAGAATTTCAGTAAATAAAATGTTTCGATTAGAAATATTTAATAATGCTTTTAATATTTCAATATTCATTTCAATCAATAATTTGTTCCCAATTTGAAAAATTGATGATTTTATTATAATTTTTAACAATACTTGTAAATAATACGCAGCCTATACAAAACATGTTTGCAAAATCCTCTTTTGTTAAGTTTAATAATCTACAGCTTTTTTCCGAGAAACCTATACCACGCTCAACTTCAATCTGTCCATTGTAACCAGATAAATTAACTACAAATTCTTGTTTATTTAGTTTTTTTTTATTAATAAATTCTTCACGAGCAATTCTCGCTAACCCTCCAATGGGAATAACTTTACTTTCTCTCTGAGCTAAATAAATTCTTAAATCAAAAGTGTGTTTTCCCTCCTGCCAATCTATTAAAGAGAAATCGGCCATTTCTTGAATTGTATAAGGAAAAGGATCCCGGTTTTTCATAAACTTCCTAAAAAATTCCTTTTTGCTTTCCTCAACAAGATTTTTAATATTATCTAGATCTTCATCCATAGAAACGGGTATAACTCCAGCGCCCCCAGAACCCCCGCTAGGTTTAATAATAAAAGATTTCTTATATTTCTTTATGAGATATTCTAATTTGTTAATTAATTCATTCTCACTAAATGCTTTTGTAAATAGTAGATATTTTAAATTATATTTTATGAGAATATCTTTATCAAAATAACTTGCTAAATATGTTAAAGATTTATCATCTGTGATATTAAATATTGGGTTCACTATAATCGTTTTTATTTCGCGAAAATCTCTTCTAATTATTATTGAGAATTTTTCATTCTTAAACCGTCTTGTAATACCATCTCCTATTAAAACATTTACTTTTTCCGTTTTGTATTTAATCCAATTATTAGAAAATGAAAGAGATTCTGATAATTGTCTATAATCAGCAATTAAGAAAATAATTTCAGCTTTAAAGTTTTTATCATAATTATCAGTATTAAAAATTTTTACCGTATGTCCATTAGCTTTGAGAATTTTTCTAAAATATTCTATCATTATAACTTTTTCATGAATTAATTCATCATTGACAGTTACTCCTATTATTACAAACATTTTACTGCCATTTTTACTCATTTTTATTGCTCGATTAATAGCTTCTAAATATCCATCATACAAAAGAGCTTGTTGCTTTTCGGTTATAATTGAAAGTCCTCGATGGGATCCCCCATTCGTTTCTAAAAGGAAAAATTTCTTTCCTTTAGGATCATCACATACCATAAAATCAATACTTCCCGCATAAAACGAATCTCTGTTATTTAAAAGATTATCTTTATCTACTTCCATCTTCTTTAAAGCGATATCTCTAACCTCATCAGCAAACATATCTTCTTGGGAAGATCTTAAATCTGCAAATGATACAAGATTTAATCCTAAAGATTTACCCAAATTGATTAGTTCTAAATCTGAATCTGAAATTTTAGATGACATTAATTTCAGAAACTTTGTGAGAAGATCTTCTTTCATAAATTAAAATAATTATATCACAATTTAAAAAAATTAGTCTTATCGAGCTTTGGAAAAGTCAATCTCACTGAAGTAAATAAATATAAAATTAGAGATATAAATATCCTTGATGATTTCCTTTAGTTGATAATCTAAGACTGCCAAGGAGGATTTTTTTTACCTTAATTTGTTGTTTATAGGTTAAATTAGAATATAACAAAATATAATCTTTTTCGATATTAATTGTGAAGAGAAGTCCTATTTCAATTAACTCAGATTTTTCTGTCATTAAACCTATTATAACGTAATGGTAAGGGAGATTAACAAGATCGTTAATATCTATATCTTTTTCAAATATATGATCTTTTTCTTTATCATATTCTGCTTTTATAAATTTAATATTGTTTAAAGGAATTGAAATTTTTCTAAACTCTTCAAATTTCTTAGAAAATTGACTTTGACGCAAAAATCTTCTTTCATCTTTGGTTTTTTCAAAATAATATTTATTCTTCTCTTTAATTAAATACATTTTCCTATCTTTTCTTGAACTTGAAGATGTTTTTTCAATAGTTTGGAGTTCCTCAATTGTGTCATCATCAAATACAATTAAGATGTCAGGATCTACTGTTTTAATAAAAAAGTTTTTATAGATAATCCCTGCTTCGGTCTTAATCCAACCATCTGTATCAATTAAAACAAAATCAACGTCCTTATTTTTTACGATATATTCGTCTATTAATTTTCTACATGACACAGAAACGATGAATTTGTAACTTCCTTTAGGAAAGGTGGCCCCTATAAAAAAAGTTTTCTCAGAGTTAATATTTTCACTTGAAACTATAAAGTCATCGATAGAACCAATATTGATTGTAGTTGGAATATATATTATTTGTTGTCCTAGATCAGAATCAAGATAACCACCCTTTAAGCCCTCTTTCAAAAAATTATTTGCCAAATATTTGATAAATGTGGTCTTTCCACTACTAATTCCTAACACCATTATCTTTAAAGGTTTATTAGGATTTTCTTTCAATTGTTTTATAATAGAATCTTTAATTTCGCTCCACTTAAGAGAAATAGAATTTTCTTCAATAGGTATAATGTTATCTTCTGTACTTATGTAAATTTCCAATTTTGATTTTTCGAGAGCATATATGGGATAACTATGGGCACTTGGAATTATTAAAATCCCATTCTGATTTGAAACTTCTGATGATAATGTATCTTTTTCAGGGAGGAAAATCTTTCCAAAAACATCAATCTTTCCCTCTACTAAAGTTATGCGCGCTGGACCTTTTATTAATAAAGTCTGCCCTTTACTTACATTTTTAATCATATACAATTCATCTTATATATAAAGTAATTTGAATCTGTTATTTTTTTATAGTTTCTTTAATTTTTTTTCTGTGTTAGAAATAAAGAAATGACTTCCTATTAACACATTTAGCAAATTTCCTGTAATCATAATTTAAGTTTTTCAAAGAATATTTATTATCAATCTTGATATTTTTAGTAATTTATTTAAAAATAAATAATTTAAGGACAAAATTCATTTATGAATTTTATAACTTCTATTACAATTTGATTATGATCTGGGCTTTCTAAAATTGGGTGCCCGTTATTCTCTAGCCAAATTTTTCTTTTTCTTTTAGAATTGATATTATTGAAAATATAATCCATGCTATTTACTTTAATTTCGGAATCTCTACGTCCTTGAAATAGTAATGTAGGACAATTTATATTAATTAAAGATCTCTTCATCTCTTTCATAAGTCTTTTCATTTTTGTAGCAATATTTAAAGGAATTTTATCATAACCAACCCATTTTCCATTTGTATCTTTTTTAAATTGCTCAGAATTAATAGAATGATATTTTACAAAAATTTTGAATATTGGAACAAAGTGAAATAAAAATCTTTGAATTCCAACTGGCGCATTAATAGTAAAAATACAATCCAAATTATTTTCAGCTGCTAATAATAATGTTAAAATCCCTCCCATTGAATGACCACCTACCAAAATTTTTTCACATTTATTTGATAAAACTGAAATTTCTTCCTTTATTGTTGATTTCCAATCATCAATACGAATTTTTCTTAATTCATCAGGTGTAGTTCCATATCCGGGAAGTAAAGGAATACTAATGGTATAACCTTCTTTTATATGCAAATCTTTTGCCAGAGGTTTTAAATCAGAACAAGTTCCTCCCCCACCTCCATGTATCAACAGAATACCAATTTTATTTCCTTCAAAATAAAATGGACCAGCATCAGGCATTATTAAATGATTGCTAATTTCCATCTTTACTTATAATTACCAAATTAGTTAATAAATAGTGAGAAAATCCCGCTTTTTTTATATTAAAAGAGGAGTTATCTCTAAAATTTTATATCCCACTAACCTCTCATTTTTTTATAACAAGGAATACACATTTCAGAATCTTTATAGGTCATTAATCTACTACTCATGGTAATTTCTCCACATATCTCACAAGGTATAGATTCTTCAATCAAAGCTAATCCAGGAGGATTATATTCAATTTCATATATATTAAATATAACTTCTGGATTTGAGTTCAATAGAAATTGGATCTTTTCATCCCTAGATAGCTTTTTCTCACCAAATTCTTTACCTTTTATTGCCAAACGAATACCTTTCTTTGATCTTCTATCATAAAAGTAATAATTCATTTTACCATAGTCTCGATGGATTAGATTCCCCTTTCCAAATGTTGTACCTAATATTGCTTGAAGAGCATCGACACTACAGTTATCGTTCTCAACAACAGCAACTAACTCTTCATTAGGAGAGAAATCATATCCATTCTCTAGAACATATTTAGCAGCTAACACTCCAAAAGCTAAACCAGGACAAATGTGTCCATGAAATCTTACTGCTTTTTCCATTAATTCTTTGGCGTCCATTTATATCTTTATGATTTATTATTTTGATAAAATTTCAATTATATAATTTATTAGATGCTTTAAATATATTTAATCTAGTATTATTTAAAAAAAGTCTAATCTCATTAAAATGAAATTTCTAGTTGATTCGATGTTAGGAAAGTTGGTTCGTTTCTTACGAATTTTTGGATATGATACCATTTATGCAAACGATTTAGTCGATTATTTTAAAATAAATCCTGTTCCTGATGAAATGTTAATTGATTATGCGAGAAAAAATAGTAGGATTATTATAACAAAAGACTTACCGTTATATAATAGTTTTAAAGAGAATAGCATTTTTTTAAAAGGGGAAGGGATATACAATTACCTTCATTATCTCAATGAACAATTTGGTTTAGAATTTAAATTTAATTTTACCCAAGCTAGATGTTCATTATGTAATTCAAAGTTAGGTAAAGTTACAGATAAATCTATAATAAAAGATGATGTTTTAAAAGAAACTTATAAACACTATGATGAATTTTTTCAATGTTCAAATCTTCAATGTAAAAAAGTGTATTGGCAAGGCTCTCATATTGAAGATATTGAATATAAACTCGGGAAAACTTTTGAATTTGGTTAAAATGTTTATTTCTTAAAATATTTTTCTTTGATTTCTAAGAATCTTTGTTTTGTCTTTTCAGCAAGTTCAGTGTAGTTCCCTTTCATGTACATTCCATAGGCTTCATTTAATAGCTCAAGACATTTTCGATATTCTATATTCTTGAAATGGTTCTCTGAAAGGGTTACTAAGTAATCCCCTTTTTTCTTATAAAATTCAATAAATTGAGCAGAAGTGTCGATTTTTTTTTCTCCCATTATGAAAACAATTTTTATTATTAAGATAATTTATGATATCAATTATAATAAGTTATTTATATTTTTCTTTCACAATAATATTCAAAGATGTTCTGATTTCTTGCGAAAGTTATCCATATTGATGATAATCCCTTTTATTCGAGATTCATTAGCAGCAAAAGCCATTAAATGACTTTCAAGAAATTCTCTAGCATTTATTAAAGGTTTTTCAATGTTATGGGTAATTATTGACTCAAGGAAAGCATCAATAAATTTTGCATCTCCACCTCCATGTTCAACTGTACGGAAAGATAATTTTTGATTTAATATTACTTTTTTTTCACCAGAATAATGATTATAGAAGGTTAATTTCTTATAAGCATCATGGAATTCACCTATTAATGTTGCTTTTGTTCCATCAATTCTTAATGTTCTTCCTTCCTTCTCACTAAACCCATGCATCGTAAAACTAGCTGTAACACCATTTTCAAACTCTATATTTACAACTTGATGATCGACTACATCATTATTACAATAATATACACATCTACCATATGGACTTCTTTTAAGTATTTGAATTTTTGCCTCATCTGAATAGTCTTCTTCCTCTTCTTTATATAAATAATAAACAGGCCACTCATTCCAATACCTTAATCTTCTAATTTGAGGAATTATTTTAGCTAATAATGTTAATAATCTCACATGATTTTTCCTTAAATTTCCAATAAATTTATATAGTTTATTTCCTCCCTTTTGCATAATTTGAATTATTGGAATTATATCGATATATGTTCTGGGAGCATAATAATTACATAATTTTTTTGCAGGGCATCCTTCTACGCAATATTTGGGTGCTCCTTTAGGTGCGTTCTCATTTCTAAAATGTAATAAATTACCAAAAGAACTGATTTTCTTTGGAAGAGAGCCTACCATCCAATATAATAAATCCATATCATGACAAGCTTTAGATAAAATCATCGGTGAAGATTCCTCAATGTTTGCCCATGGTCCTCGTACAAAACTATGTGCCATGTGATACCATGATATATTTTCCCTATGTGAAATATTTACAATATCTCCAAGTAATCCCTTTTTAATTATGTTGAAAATTGATGAAAAGAAATCAGTATACCTTAAAACATGACTTAATCCCAGAATTCTCCCTGTCTCTTCTACTTTTTGCACTATTTTAATACAATCAGATAATCTATTTGCC
>JBHLNL010000098.1:0-12898 GCA_048941605.1 Promethearchaeota archaeon
AAAATAGCTGTAATTTTTATTTGTTTAATTTTCTTAACAAATCTCTATATGACCAATCAAATTTTTATATACAAAAAAAACTAAGATTATTAAAGATTTCCAGAAATTTTTACCGAAGAGATAATTTTTAATGACAGAAGAATTAAAGATTTCTTCTAAAACAATTTTTGTTGTTATATTTGTATTGTTATTAGCTATTAGTTCTGTAATTATTTTATCCATTACGTTACTCAGTCATATCCCTATTCCTTATATATATCCACCTTTTGATAATTATCTAATAATTGGATATTCCGACAATCCAGATACAATTGATCCTGTCGATACTTGGGATAAGCCATCTCAAAACGTAGAACAACAAGTTATTGAGGGTTTAGTTAAGTATAATTTATCTAGTTATCCTAACTATCAAATAGTGGGAGTTCTTGCCACAGATTGGCACTGGCATGGTACAGAATTTAAGAAGATCTCCTTTGCACTTAGACAAGATGTATTATTCCATGATAATACAACTTTTGATGCTGATGATATAATATGGAATTTTGATAGGCTAACTTGGTTCTGCAATTATACAGGAACCCTTCCAGATAATGCAACCTCTTGGTTAGCTTTTCCATCATCATTATATTGGTTCTCTGATGGTGTAACCCCAATTATAGCTGATTATTATAAAAATAACCAATATAATGTAACTTTTGAACTATCTCGCCCTTTTGCCCCTTTCTTAGAATTATTAACTTATGTCGCAGGATACATTATTTCTCCTGAATCTACTCCAAGATGGACTTACATAGATCTAACAACTGGTGATTTAGTAGGCACTGGACCTTTCCAATTTATTGGCTTCATGTATGATGTTGAGGTAAGATTTGAAAGATTTAATGATTATTGGGGAGATCTTCCATGGGCAGAATTATTAGTATTCGATATAAATGAAGATGATACTACGAGAAATATGGACATGCTTGCCTTGAGGATTGATTACTTGCAAGCTGCATTGCCAGAAAATCTCGATACATTCAATGAGAGTGCACAACATACAGTATATCGATTTGGAGAAGGCTTATGCTACTTCTTTTTAACGTTTCATTGTGGTAGTGCCGGTTATCCTGGATTGAATGTCACATGGCGTAAAGCACTTCAATATGCAATTAATTATACTTACATTATTGATGAAATATATGCAGGTGCAGTAGTAAGAGGCCCTCCGGTAGTACCACGATTAATGCCTGGTCATAACTCTTCAGTTCAAATCATCGATACTAATATAACTAAAGCAAGACAGTTAATAATGTCAATGTTTCCTGTCGAAACTGCTGGATTTGATCCCAATTACCCTGGAAATACTGAATCAAATTGGACTACATTGAGTCCACTTAAAGAGGTCGCAATACATAGACATTATGGTTCTACAACTAACATGTTAATAAATCAGAATATTAACGAAACTTTTACCCTTATTGGAGTTGATGCTTATGAGCCAATAATATTACCTCCCATGCCAGGGCAAGACCCAATAGTTTACCCATGGGATATCCAATATATTGGCTGGTGTGCTGATTATCTTGACGCTTTTAATATGCTTGATCCCTTATTCAACAATGCTTCCTGCTCAAACTTTGCTTGTGTAAACGATTCATATCTTCAATCTTTATTTGACCAAGCTCTACAAGAACTAGATCCTACAGCAAGACAGCAAATTTATAGACACATTCAATCTTATCTCTTTGAGGTTAACACACCAATGCATGAATGGAAATATCCTCACGCACCGCTTTTTACTGTTCCTTATTTTATTGTGCACGGTTCCCATTTACAAGGAGTTTCCTATAACCCTCTGCAGATATTAGATTGTTGGAATTGGTATATATAAATTAGGAAAGGAGAAATAAATTAATTTTGGACTAACGTCAAACTTTTAGTCTATAGAAAGTATAATATGCATTTTCTCTATTTTGACTCAAAATTTTTCTATTATCTATCTTGAAAGATTGCGTATATAATTTGTGGTCAATCCCATTTTGTTACGGGTTCTATGAAAGGCATATGCTGAACAGCAACATAATGCTCGTAAATTGGATTGAATAAATTTTGATTGTTTACCTTTATCTAATAAATCAGTAACAAATATCACTATTGCTAACTGAGTCATAATTTGAGGCCAAAAAAAGAGAGTTGCTAATTTCTTTTGCAATCTTTTAAGATTTTCCTTAGCCCTTTTATAATTGAAAACAGGTGCTATCCGATAAATCTTTCGTAAAAGAATATAAATAGTATGTGAATTAGAATGTAAGATTTCTGGATGGTGATTTAATAGTTTTTTGAAATTCAGTAATTCTACTAGGAATTTGCTAATGAACCTATGTACGAGGATCTGAGGTACTTCTAAATTTTTGGTTATTATTTGATATTCTGGAATTGTAATGGCTCTTATCTTTTCTCGATTCGTGAGAAACGTGATGTTTCTGAAAAGATAATTTAACACATTTATCCTCACTTGATGCTGAGCTTTATAAAACTTCTTGTAATATTCGCTAATATCATCAACTATAAGTTCTTGCTTCTTAAAGGTTTGAGTCATGATATATTCAGAAATTCAAATTCATCTTAAACTATGGATATACCAAGAGTATTTAAATAAAAAATAGAAAAAGTTGAAAGTGAAGAATTACAAAAGATTTTCTAATGTAATTTGAAATTTCTGCGTTGTTTTTTTTTGTTGGTTAAAATATTGTCGACATTTATCGAAATTTTTTTGAAACACTTCTAAATTCTTTTGAACGCGTTCTTTATTGAGATTATGATCTTCACAGAGGATGGAGAAAGATCTCGTATTATTTAGTGGATTCCAGAAAATATTATTAACTCTTTCATCAACATCAGGAAATAAAAAGATCTTTCTTACTTCTTTTATGATCTCAGGGGTTAATGCTCGAAAATTGTAATTTTGATATTCTTTTAAAACGAGAGATTCCAGAGTTTGATATTTCCTTATTAAAATTAATGCCTTTTTTGGTCCAATCCCCTCTATCCCTTTAAAATAGTCATTTCCAACCAAAAGACCAATATCTACTAATTGAAAAATTGAAATTCTTAAGTTAGTGAGATTTTTTATGAGGTTAATTTGAACAGGTTGAATTTTTTGATATTGCCATCTTCCTTGCACTTTTCTTCTTAATGATTTAGAAAGATTTTGGATTACGCTAGGACATCCAAATAAGAGAGAATCGAAGTCTTGAGAATTAGAATAATGGGCAAGCCTCTGTTTAACCATATAGGCACATTGAGATTCTGCTGATGCTGGTGAGTCTATATATGGGACCCCTAGAGCACCAAGAAGCTGCTTGGACTCTTTTATGATATTTTGCCACATATATTCTTTACTTAATGCAATCTGCCGTGCCAATTCTTTATTGTTAGTTATCATTGCTTTTTTATACCAACACTCACTAAAGATAAAATCTTTAAGTTGATCTTTAGTAATTACTTTTTTTAGTTCTGATACTTTACCATCAAAGCAAAAAATAGGAAATATCTTCTTAGAGTAATAAAAATTAATTCGATAGAGTAAGCCATACAAATGAGAAATGGGGCGCTGCGTTTTATCGAGAATTAAGCCCGCATTGGTACCATTGGGATTTTTACGGGAAAAATTAAACAATCCCATTATGATATTTGGTGCGTCAACGGCAATGATTTTACCTGCTAATTCTTGATATTCAATTTTCTTTCGGATTATAATATTTTGAAGTTTTACTCCCATATCTAAATATTTATAGCTTGTTAAAATATAAAGAGAAAAAAGAAAAAATAAGAGTTAAATCTTATATTACCATCCTTTTATCAGGTGGTACAATCGGAATAGAGCATTTAAGAATTTAATCCTCATAGTTCACCATGGATCTATAATTCTAAAGTGAATTATTGATCAATCAAGGATATTTAAATAAAAAATCAAAATTTATTAAAAAGGAGAATATTATTCACTCTTGAAGATCCTCGTCAATGGATTTTAAGAATCGTTTACGAGCCTCATCATCTTTAAAATCTTCAAACTCGTCAAAAATGCTATACATTTCTTCGCGTGATACAATATCCTCGTCATCTTCGGCATCCTTTGGGATAAAATCTTTATGCCATCTTCTTCCGCAATTAGGACATTCGATAATCTCCTCATATTCAATAATATCTTCAGAATGGCAATTCGGACACCGATAATTAGAAGGCATTATAAGGAAAAATGTCACAAGTAAATGGTTAGTAAGTAATAATATAAACAGCACTAATATAAAATTATTCTCACTCCCAGATATAATCAAGGTAATAATAGTTATGATAATTTCACCCATATGCTTTGTTGATCTTATAAACTATCTTCCCCTTTTTAAATAAAAATCCATTCCAGGAAGAGCGAGTTTTTTCTTTAAAAATAACTACTTAAATTTCTTAGTAAAAAAATTGTAAATTAAATGGTGAAATAAAAATTACAAAAAAGCAAACCTATTATACAAGTTATATTTTAAAGCCAAAATATGAAACTTCTAAATGGGTCATCGCCATATTTGTTGGCATTTTAATATTTGTGTTTATTTTTTTCCCTTTTTTTGGATTAAATTGGCGATATCAAATAGGAGGAGTATTATCAATCTTGATTGACACATTAGGAAGTTTTTGTTTGGCGATTGGAGGGCTCTCATTTTTAATAGGTTTTGTTGGGATATTCACAAGAAGTTTGCATTGGTCAAGAAATGTCATAATCGGTATAACCTTATTATGGATTGGGTGCTGGTGTACGGGAGCGGTTTTAAATCTCTTTGGTTTTCTCATTGGAGAAGAAACTTCTTCAGGAGGGAGTGGATGGTATTAAAATCTTAACGAATTTGCATATAGAAAAAAAAGATTCTTACTAAAATCTTAAAAATTATAAATATATTCTGTATCTAGATAAAAAATCTTAGATTAAAAATATCGAACATCATCAAGGACATTATAAAAATTTGATGGAAATATTAATATTTTCTATTTGGGTTTTATATGGATTAAATTTAACTATTTTTAATTCTATTCTAAAATTTTTTTATATTACATGCATAATGGATGTGTTATTAAAACAAAAGAAATGATCAAATGTGATTTTAGATAAAAAAAAAGCTGGGTTTGTTCTTTCAATTATAGGGGGATTGAGTTCTATTGGTATAAGTTTTTTGTTAGTAGATCTTTTTCCAAACTTAGCATCAGCTTTAGGTGAATATTTCATAATAATTCAAGCAATAACTATTATTGGAGGAATTATAACGTTAATTGGTACTGCTATTGCATTATTCAAAATTAAAGTTGGTAAGATTATCATATTAATAAGTGGAATTGTAGCAGGAGGAAATATTATAACAATTATCGGAGCAATCCTCTTATCTAAATTGCCAAAACAAGCAATAGATAGTTATAATAAGACTTTTCCTTACATTTGTAATTCTTGTAGAGAATTTTCTTATACTTTTAGTGAATATTGCGAAAATTGCGGAGCAAAAGGATCTATAAGGAAGGCTACGGAAAGAGATTATGAAGCTAGAAGATATCAGAAGAGTAAAGCACATAAAATCGAAAAAGAATTGAAAAGACACGGATTTAATATAGAAGATTTAAAAGATCATTTAGAAGATTAAAGATTATTATCTTTGCCTAAAAATTCAATATTTTATCACCAAAACTAATAAATTCTAAAATATTTAATCCCTGTGTGGACTCCGCACACGGTAAGCAGAATGATAGAAACTATAATAACCGGAACCATTTTATGGCGTTGAAATTGACCTAATAAAAGCCATCCAAGAATCCCGATTATCAAACCGAGCATTCCTATGATTGATCCCAAAGCTAGTAAAAACTCTACTGCCCCAGCAATATCATCAAAATAATCAAATATCATAGTAATAATCATTATAATTTTGTCTTTATAAACAAAAAATCCAGATTTTGATTTTTTTTCTTTAAATATTTAAAATTCATCCTTATTCAAACATTACTACAAAATTTTAATCATTATGAGAAAACTAGATGAAATTGGCATTTGTCCTAATTGCGATTGTACTATCTCAATTTTTAAAACACAAAACTACAAACGTTTTGCAAAGTGTGAGATTTGTGACATGTCTTATGCCTTACCAAAAAGAGGAACTATTAGCAATTCAGCATTAATCTGCCCAAAAAACAGCCTTCCACTTCTCATCATTGATAGAAAAAATCAGCAGGCTTATTTTTGGACTGATCAACCTTGTTTCAGTTGTGTACAATACGACAAATGCGAAAGAGTAAAAGATATAATATCTGAATTTAAAGAATTGAAGGTGTATGGCTATTAATAATTCTACAAATGGAAAATCAATAAAATTTCTAATCCTAATAGGATTTTTTGCGATCATATTTACTACTTCCTTAATAAATGAACTCCTATATGGCAAAAGTTCGCTCAATTATTCAGAAAATGATCTAAATATAAGTACAGCTCCACAAGTGGTAGTTGATAAGGTATATAACTTTACTATAGATCGACCATTTCTTTTCTTTCAAGAGAATCTCTATTTCGAAGAGTTCTACAACTACTACATTACAGTGTGTATCGTTACCCCCCATATCTGTGACCTAAATATAACTCTCTGGGATCCTGAAAGCGATGAGTTTCAATTATCTTTTGAAGAAGATATGGCTCAGGATGATTATCGTGAAGTGCCATTTGGAGTGGCAATAACTGGGAATTATAGCATCCTATTCTCAGCAACACTCACAGAAAATCTCAATATGCTCATAAATATTGAACGGGGAGGAGTATGTCTTCATGATAAGATACTCACTGAAGATTTACCTTATGTAATGTTCAGTAATGTATTGAAATTTTATAACGGATCTCATATTTCCCACTCAATAACTCTGAAAACTGATATGTATTATCGGTTCTATTTCGGAAGAGTCTCAGCAATTTCTAAAAATTTAAGCAGTTATACAGCTTTAGTTCATACTATTTTTGATGAGGCCCAAGGGATTCTTTTTAATATCTACACTAATGATACGGTGGCTTCACCTAAGGAAGTGACAAGTTATAGCTTTGGAACAGCAATTAATGGAGACTATACAATAAACCTTACAATTTATTGCGATGTTAATGCAGTGAATATCGCATATTCCATTGTTGAGAAACAGAGGATTGCTGATGGGACAGATCCAAATGATGATGATCCTCCACCAACTCCTGAAGAACCTATTAATGGCACAGGAATTGAATCATTTATCCCAACAGAGTGGACGATAGGAATGATAGTGTTTGTAGGAAGTGCCGTATGTGTCCCAATAATAGTCGTCGTATATCAAAAAAAGAAGAATCCAACAGGAATGTAATTTTATTTTTTATTTTAATTTATATTTTTTAATTGCTTTTATCTTCAGATATAAAAATAACAAGAAAATGAAAAAAATATTAAATTAGGTATTAATTAAAGCTCTTGCGTTTGTCTGCCATTCACTTACTGTCTTTGAGGATGCTCCACTAATCGTTGCTGATAGTTCGTCGGGATCTGCTGACAATAGCTCTGAAATTGTTGTGATCCCATGTTCGCTTAAATTTTCGGCAATTCCCTTTCCAATCCCTTTCACTTGCACCAACTGAATTTCCTTATCATTTTGTTTAGAATTAGATTGAGTATCTTCATCCTCATAGAGATTTTCAATTTCGATATCCAATCCAGGTGAATCAAGTATCTCTACTTTATCTGTGTCTGCAACTCCTGCTCCTGTGATAAAGAATTCACACTCTTCTGGTGGAAGGTCTGGAGCGTCTACTATGACTGCTCTTCGTTGGAGTGAATTGTTGGATGAAAAACCCTTCGTTTTAAACATCACTCGGAAGTGGCACCCATGTGCTACAATATTGCCACCAATTGCATCATCAGCAGAAAACATCCCCATCATTCTTGTGGCTACTTGATTGGTGAGCAAGACTGCACAATTATATGTTTCAGCAATACGAGATAATCCATGAATCATGCTATTGAGGGTAGCTTGTCTGGGAGCTAACTTTCCAATACCTACATACTCTGCCCTCAATAACGCCATCAAACTATCAACAATTATTAATCTCACACCACGAGTCTTGCAAAGTGCCTCAGCTTTCTGGATCATTTGGGATTGATGGTCTGACGAATAAATTCTAGCGTGATAAATCTTTGATAAAACTTGTTTGGGATCCGATTCAAATCTCTTGGCAATGCGCTTAATTTTTTCTTTAGAAAACGTATTCTCAGTATCAATATAAGCTACAGAACCATTTATTCCCCCTTTCTTCTTTGGTAATTGAACTGCAACAGAAACAGTATGGGCAAATGCAGTTTTACCCGATTTGAAAGGACCATAGACTTCTGTTAGCTTCCCTGTCTGTAATCCACCTCCCAATATTCGGTTAAGTTCAGAAGACCCTGTTGTAATAAATTCCACATTGTCATCTATTTTCGAAGCGGTAGTAAACTCTGTCATACCTAACGCATTCCTAGCATTCCAGATAAGCTTTTTTGCCGTTTTTTCCCCTAGTCCATCAATAGTAGAAACAGTTGAATGAGGGCTCATAGCTAATGCTTCAGCAGTTCCAATCCCGTTTTCTTGGAGTAATTTAATTTGGCGAGCATTGATTCCTTTTACTTGATCTAAATCTGCCATTCCTTTCTTAGAACAACTCCTTTTTCAATAATTTTGTTATATAGTAGTTTCTACCAAGCATATTTAAAGAAAAAAAGAAAAGAAAAAGAGAAAAAATGAAAAAAAGATAGGAAATATTCATAAAAAATATATAATTATTACCATAATTATTTTTATAATTAAATCTAACTATTAAGAGACAAAAATGATATTAAAAGAAAAATTAAATATAATTGCGGGTATTTTGAGCTTAATTAGTTTAATAATAACATCAATATCTGCCATTCCAGTGATAACATTAGTAGGAGCTATACCAGGAACGTACTTTTATATATTTATGCTAGTGATCTTAATAATATTTGCTCATTTGATTTGCATTGTTTTTGTATTTGTCAGTGTCTATAATAAGGCACCTATATTTACAATGGGGGGAAAAGTTAACATCAAGTTAATGGTAATCGGTTTCTCTATATTTAACCTAATACTTTTCCTAGTTTTTTCATATACAGTTCTTTTCAGAGATTTCCTTCTATCAGCAATTACATGGCTTATTGGTGTTATAGGTTTTATTGCAGCTGGAATACTTTATAGCAATTATGGAAAAGTCTAATATTTTTTTATAATACAAATAGAACTATTTTTAAAAAAAATTTAAAAATTTTATATTAAATTTAAATTCTGTTTTTTAATTTTATTCCACATTTTTCACATGTTTCTAATTTTTTGTCTTGGACGTTATAGCAATTAGGACAGGCAGTATTTGGTATAAGTGAAAAAGCTTCTCGCATATTTGTGTAAAAAGTTTCTTGTCTCTTCATAAATTCGTCTTTAACTTCATTTTTATATTTTATTAAACTTAGTGTAGATACTAAATGGAAGACTTTATCTTTGTCATTATGTTTATATTCATAATTCATTGAAAACATAATACTAAATGGAAGTATTTTTTGAATATTGTATGGATAGGTAATAGGGTAAGAATATGCTAAAGATTCTACTTCTGATTTTATATTTTGTATAATGGCTAGAGCCATTCTTCTCCTTCTACGAACAACTTTTACGTCTCTCATTCGACTTCCCATTACACGCCCTAAAGTTATCTGGCTTGCTCTCCAAGGTATGAGAATTAATCTATTTTCAGTTCTGAAAAAATGACCAGTTAGAGAAAGATCCAGCCCTTTGAAATTAATTTTTCCAAGAAAATCATTCAAAATTTTTTCCTCCGGTTCCTTTGAAATTAGTAGTTCTTCAGCAATTTCTTTTTCTATTTTGAGAATTTCTTCTTCCGAGTATTTCTTTAATAATCCTTTATTTAATGCTTCAGAATAACTTTGCCACAAAAAAAAGTCATCGATTTCAGATAATTGTTTCATAAATTCTTTATAATCATTCAATGAATCATTACTGTATTTTTCTATAAAGAATTCACTTAATAATTTTCCAGCGGTTTTTACGTGAGTACTTTTCTTTTTTTCTAACTTAAACCCAGTTATGAGTCTTTCCTTTAGTTTACTGCTTATAGAATCACTCATATTTACATCCCTCCTTGATTTTTGTAATTTTAGTTTTGAATCTATGATAACAATTATGCATTATTCTTTAAATTCTTTTCACATCATTCCTATTTAATCTTTCAAAATTAATCTTTCACAAAACCGTAATTCAATCGCGAATACTATCAATGGTTTATCTCTACAATTTTTTAAACGATTAATCGCAAAAATGGCATAGAAAAAAAATGAATGAAGAAAGAACATTAAAACAAAGATTAATGAGAAAGAGATGAAAATCCTTTGCATGATTAAGGGATTTAATAGGAAAGATTATCTTATCACTTTTTTAATATACTAAAATAAATTTATTGAGGATTTATAAAGAAAATAGAAAAAAAATTATTCTTTTAAAAGAGTTTTTAACCCTTGGATAAGTTCTTGTGGAGTAACTCCGTATAACAACGCTCGGTGCATCATTTTAATATTCATTTCTATCAGGAGATCTGGTTCTCTATTCTTTTGATAATCTGTTATAAGCTTTTTTATTGTTCGATAGACTGAGAATTTACTATTTTTTAATTTCCCAAAATATCCTCCATATGCTAAGAATAGGTTAGCCATCATTTCAAGGTCTTCAGGTGAATTATGTTTATAACAATGTTCACACACGACTCCAAAAGTAAGGCCTTCTTGATAGATTGATGCACCATGCGTGATCTCAGTTCTACAAATCCCACATCTTATTGCTTCACGAGAAATGTGAGTGGTTGGTTCAGTATTAATTGAATTGATTTCCATGAGATACTTATTTAGTATTTATATTTAAAGAAAAATGGGTAAAATCTTCATAAAAATTTTTAAAAATTATGAATTAAATGATTGAATAAAGGAGATTAGTAAATAAAACCTCTATTGGATAACCAATATTCAATAATCCACTCTTTCTTATTAAAATTAATTTGCATTTTTTTTTTCTCTTTATTATAGATATTACTTAACACAATGTCTATTGTCTTTATTCTATCATACAATTTATAGAAGAAAGGTCTAACTTTATCCAATTTAGGACTATAAGTTACTTCGTGAATCAGGATCAATACAATCTCATTCATTTGGCAAAATAAAATGATTGGCATTAACTGTATTTCGTAAAATGCATCTAAAAAGATCGAGATATCTTTTGGTGTAGAAAAATGTGTTAACTTATAACGTAGATGATGAGATATATTATCTATGACAATATACTTTAATGTAGGTGGAATCTCTGATGGTGTCCCAATTATATGTTGAATAATTGAACCTTGTTGTTCATAGGTGTGAATTGGATTCTTCGGGGGGATAACATATATATTTTTTTGGATATAATCAAATTTCCGAGGTTGTTCTTGGAAAATTTGAGTAAGGCGTTTAACAGGAAAAATCTCACTTGCTTGAATCCATATACATGAATCTGAGTACGGTTCTTCATATGTCAAAAGTTTTCCTATTAATTGAAGTGCAAGCGTGGTTTTCCCAGTACCAGATTCACCTGAAATTGAGATAATATTATGATAAGACAGTAACCTTCTAATTCCACTAAAAAAATCTACTTCAACTTGCATTTTACCTTTCTTTTATACGTTAATCTTCATCTAATAGATTAAGCACTTCTTCTTTAATCTTGTCGATCTGGTGCTTACGATCCTTTTCGGAATCTTTGTACACTCGAGTATCACTATCTTGAGAATTGGTGTTCAACAATTGTTGGATCATCATTAATGTGACTAGATCATCCATCCTACTCTCTTGTTGTTGAGCACCTTTACCACTGAAGAACCCAAAACCACGAGGACCTGATTTGCGGGATTTAAAAAATAGAAATATTCCGACAAATAAAGCAATAATAACTACAGCATACACAGGATTCTGTTGGTAAAATACAAAAAATCCAATTATTAATGCGATATAACAATATCCTTTCAATTTTTTTTATCACCTTTATTTTACTCATTTTCCCTTCCAGGATTTTTTGGTTTATAATGTCTTCGAGAAAGACTTAATCGTACTTTATGAGGTTTTTTATAATTTTGTAATGAAGCAATTATTCTATTTATACCTAAAATAGAGAATTTCAATGTAATATAAATTCCTGTTATTGCTAAATAATAAAAGAAATCTAAAAGAAATACAATATGAGTTATAGCCATAAAAGACAACAGAATTAAGCTTGAGCAAATGATCAAAAGCACTTGATACCAAGAATTCTTGGGGTCATGTTTGAACGCATAGCCAATAGTTTTTAGATCTTGACCAGAAGGGGAAGCTCCCAAAAGAACCGAAAGTAAAGTAAATACTGCCAATGTCTTTATTAAAGGATTATATAATGGAGTAAAAATAACGCCAAACCATAAGAAAAATATAAACCAAGTACTAAGATAAAGTGGAGCAAGCGCAATAACAAATGCTTGTAAAAAACTCTCGGGTCTAGAGGAGGCCACTGTACCACGAGGATTTCGAATATGTTTATCTTTGTCATCTCGCCACTTCACCCTGATATCAGCGGGTTTTCTTCCAACTGCCAGACTCATCCCATAATGTGCAAGCTCATGAAACACAACTCCAATAAAAAACAACCTCAATGCAATAGGTTTAAGTACCCCCGCTCGGTCACTCATTAAGAAACCCGACATCCCGAGGGAAATGATATATACTCCTAAAAATATTAATAACTCATCTAGCATACATCG
>JBHLNL010000234.1:0-3148 GCA_048941605.1 Promethearchaeota archaeon
AATAAATAATATTTAAAAATAATAAATTTAATTTTCAATTTCTATAAATTTCCTTAATAATAATTATTTTTTTAAAGAAATTAGTCTTTAAATTTAATTTTCAAATAAATCTTTTATTTTTACTGAAGTTTCATTTAATAAGTTTACTCTTGTTGATTCTAGTTCTTCTTGAGGTATTGTATATTTTTTCTTCAAAAACTCAATCCTTTCATTAAGATTATCAAAAATTTCAGAATTTTTGCTTCCTTCTCCAAGTTTGTTAAAATCCTTTTTAACATTTTTAAGTATTCTATTAATAATTTTCTTATTTAAAATTTGTTTAGTATCTTGTATAGTTGAATTAGAATCATCATAATATGCTAACAGTATAAAATTTCTTTCATAATTTATTAAATTAATATTTTTAATGATAAATTCTCCATTAATAGAAGACATTTTAAAATAATCTAAATCATATAAATTAAGAGTTTTAACCGCTCTTAAAATAGTTGTACAGATTAATGAAAACATTGCCCCTATTGCAATAGAATCTAAATGGATCTGAGAGTATTCCGAAATTAACATTCCTTTCCCATCTATTAAAAGACAAGATTTAAAGTTTCCTGTATGTGATAATTCTAACATTAAATTTTGTAAAATTTCCCCCTTTCCCTTCTTTCTTTCTTTTACTTCATCAAATATTTGTTCGGACTCCTCACTCGTTCTTATAACATTATCAAGATGTGATTCCTCTATTTTAGTTTCCAAATTTGACTTTCCAATTTCAAATTCTAATTTATTTTTTTCTAATTCTAATTTATTTTTTTCTAATTCAAATCTGATTTTTTCAAGATTTTTTTCTGATTTTTTCAAATTATCATCTCGTTTCTCCAATTCAATTTTTTTTTCCTCGATTTGTTTACTTATTTCCGTTATTTTTTCTCTAGCTTCTTTTAACTTATTTAATTGGTTTGAAATTTCTTCATTCCTCTCATCTAATGTTTTATTTTTTTCTTTGTATTTATTTATTGAATCCTCATATTCTTCTCTCTTCTTTATTAATTCGGAGGTTTTCTCTTCAAATTCTATTATTTTTTTTTCTAATATTTGGTACTTGTCATTGTATTCATCAATTTTTTCTTTTAGTATTCCATTTTTTTTTTCTTCTACATTCTCGATATTATTTGAAATTTCTGGAGTTAATGTATTAGTTTCCATCGTTAATTCATTTTCACTCAATTTGAAAAGACCATTTATTGAATCAGAATAAGTAATTTTATTTTTAGTATAGTCTTTCTTAAAATCTTTAAAAGTCTCGTCAAAAAGTTTACTTAAGTCTAAATATGAATCGTCTTTTTCACAGAAATCATAATCTGTTTTTAAACTACTTCCATTATTAACATTTTCCAAATGCTCTTTTTTATCTTTTTCAAATTTTTCACGATGATTATAAGTATTATCCTTATTTTTCATTACAATTTACCCTTATTAGATTTTGCTTAATAAATAAATTATTAAATAAACTTAATTTTATGTTAAAGAACCAATACTTGAAAAAATTTCCCTTGAAATATCTGTTTCAATTACACTTTTTATTTTTTTAATAATTATGTTTGTTTCAAAATGAATTAATCCGATATTAATTCTTTTAGGAAAAATTATTTGTAAAAGCACATTTGAGAAAATTCTGGTGATTAATATTGTATAATCTTTTTTGAAATCACTGTCTGCTCCTGCATCAATTGTAATTTGCTCTAATATTTTATTATTATTAATAATTTCTATGCCTCTTTCAGCCATAGATAAAATACTAGCAGAAATGGCTGCGAAATTTGAGCTAACATCTTCATTTTGATGATTTTGATCGCTTTTTGATACAATTACTAAGCCATCTTCGGTTATTAGACTAGATTCACTCACTTTAGTATTGATGATAAACTCATCTAATAACAACACTAATTTATCTTTAATTTCAGACAAAAATTTCTCCTTTTAATAACATTTTATAATATTAAATTCATATAATATTAATTTTTATCAATAATCTTTAATTTTTAAAAAAAAAAAATATTAGTTATTTTAGTTACCCCAATACCATCTTTATTTTATCCAATGCAGCATTTATCTCGAAATCTATTAAACCCACTTTTGCATCTGCAGGAGCTAATGCTATTAATACTGCTTGAGCTAATTGTTGTAAGAAAATTAATTTTTCAGATCCAGAGATAACAATTGATCCTGTTTTTCCAGACTTTAAAGTATCAGTTACTCTTGTTCCAACTGATGTTAAAGCAGCAGTCATAGCTGCTATCGCTCGCTCATCAATATCTTTATGTAGAGCACTTGCCATCATCTGTCCTTTTAACGATACTAGAGCACTATTTGAAACTTCTGAATTTTTTTCTAAATCTAACAATATTTCTTGTATTTTTTCTTCTTTTGCACTCATTTTTTTCCCTCCTTACTAACTCTGTTTTTCATAAAATTCACATGTATCCTTTTCTTTGGCAGTTACATAGATATTTTTCTTTTCACACCATATTAACCCGTCAGAATTTTCAGCCCCTGCATATATACAATCTGATTTTGCCATTTTTGTCATCACTCCTAATTTATTCTAATTTAACAGTAAAAATTGATGTATTTTCTTCAGGTTTCCACTGACAAGATTCTATATAACCAATTTTACCTGTTTTTTCTGTAATTTTGCTATATAACATTGACATAAAAGGGCAAGGAGGTATAAAATTTCGATCATTACCTCGAAAAATTTTTGTCGCCGACGCAAAGATACATTCTCCAAGATCCATAATAAGTTTATCATCTTTTAGTTCCAGAATATTAGCTCTCTGGCAGAATCCCAATTCTTTTACCTTACTCGCAAAACTTTTAGTGATAGATTGAACATCATTTCCTTCAATTACCATACCAGCATCTTTTAAAACGTTTTTTGCACTATTTTCAAACACATTGGCACATTCATTCCAGACTAATGGAATATTTAAACCCATGTTAATCATAGCTTTTCCCATTGCAACTAATGTTGCATTTGAAATATCTAACAATTGTTTATAATTTGGCATTATTTGTCGTCTAATTATTTTATTTATAATATTTTTTATAATTTTATTTATGTTTTTTAAAATTTTTTTTTAGATTTTGTTTTTTT
>JBHLNL010000099.1:0-12730 GCA_048941605.1 Promethearchaeota archaeon
AAAAGTACTTAAAATCATTGATGAGTATGTTGAAAAAGCTATCAATAAAATAAAAAGACTTAATGAATCATAAGACTTTAAGAATTATAATTCTTAAATATGAATTTAATTTGTACCTCATAACTAAAACTAAAATATAAATATTCCTCTTTTAGTTATATTTTTAATGGATCAAGTTCAGATTAAGAATTCTATCCTTGAAATTTTTGTAGGAGATTTAACTAATATTGAGCAATACGATGCTGTTGTAGTTCCTACAAATAGTAGACTTTTGCCTAGTGGCGATATTAGATGCAAAGTCTTAAGAAAGGCTGGAACACAAGTACAACTCGAATGTAATAAAATTATTAACAAAATCACTCAAATTCCTGTAGGTTCTTCTGTCCTCACTTCTGGGGGAAATTTTACAAAATATCTAATCCATACTAATGGTCCTAGGCCAGGGCAAGGAAATGAAGGGCAAAAAATAATTCTAGCTACATGGAATTCATTAAAGTTAGCAGATGAAAAAGGTGTTATCTCTATAATTATTCCTCCTATATCAATCGAAATGAGAGGAATTACTTCTAAATTGTGTGCCGAAGCTATGCTCCCCGCAATTAATAAATACTTAATAGAAAAAAATCAAAATTTAAGAAATGTCTCAATTTGTTTGGAAAAAATAGAGGATTTTAAGGAATTTGAAAGAATTTTAGAAAAATTAGCAAATTAAATTAAGATTTAAATAGATCAAAAGCATATCTATAAAATAAAAAACTATTAGTTTTTAGCCTTATTTTTAGAAGTTAGGGGTACTGTATTTTGGAAGATTATTTGAAGGAAATAAATGAGAGAATACTAAATCCAATTGATAATATTAATTCAGTGAAAGGATTTGAAATAATTTCTGAATCGTTAGTATATAAAGTTTATGACATATTTGGCCGTAATAGTCTACTTTCAATTCTATATCAGACAGGCGTCTTTCCAGGGACAATCATTGCAGAAAGAATAAAAAGAGAATATGGAAAAGAAAATTTCGAAATAATGGAAGCTTTAGTGATTTTAATGGATGAACTAAAAGAATTTTATTCAATCCAAGTCAGGGACATTGAGCAATATAAAGATAGATTAAGGATTATCATTGAGAATCACTGTTTTTTACGTACATCAATAAGCAATCGAGAAAAATTGGATTACGGAAAAACTTTTTGTAGAATAAATAAGGGTTATTTTGAAACTGCATTTCAAAAATTATTGGGAAATAAAATAAAGAAAATAGAAATTAACTTTCTCGAAAATGATGCTGAAAAAGGTGTGTGTGTTGAAGAACTTAATTTTTATACCTAAACCAATAATTGAAAATTTTTTTGAATTAAAGAATAAAAATATAAATTTATAGTTTTATATAATCGGGCGACGAATTTTATCTATTAAATCGATTAAAAAAAACATATCAATTTCTTTTTTTAAAAAAAAATATAATATTTGCTAAATTAAACATAACAAAACTCTAAAGTAAAATTGAAATTTAAAAGGTTGAAATAAAAAAATGGCTGATATTAAGAATATTGTAACATTAGGTGTAGGTCTTATGGGCCAGGGAATTGCTCAAGTTGCTTTAATGGCAGGTTACAATGTCACCTTAGTGGATATTAACAATGAGCTAGTTAATAAAGCTTATTCGGGCATAGAAATAGGTCTGAAAAAATCTGAGGAGAAAGGCAGTTTAGGTGAAGGCGTTACTGCTGCAGATGTAATGGCAAGATGTAAAAAATCTACCGATTTAGCTTCAGCTGTGAAAGATGCTGACATGGTTATTGAAGCTGTAATCGAAAGAATGGATATCAAAAAGCAAGTATGTAAAACCACAATGGATAATGGACCTTCACATATAATTTTCGCTTCAAATACGTCCACAATGAGTATTACTGAAATTGGCAAAGATTGTGGTGCTCCAAATAGAGTTTCAGGAATGCATTTTTTCAATCCTGTTCCATTGATGAGATGTATTGAAGTGATTAGAGGTGCGGATACATCTGATGATACATTTCAAAAGACTATGGACATAGCAAAAAGTTTACCTTGTTTAAGAGGTCAAAGATATATTGCTCCGGTATTAAAAGATCGACCAGGATTTATAGTAAATCGAATGAATGCCCCAGTTATCATCTATCTACATTGGGCTTTTGATGAAGCAGACAAACGAGGTATCCCATGGGAACGTTTGGATGCGGATGGGGGCGGCAAAATGCCAATGCCACCATGTGTTTTAACAGATTTTACTGGTATTGACACTAACTTTCATATTATGAATTATTATAAAGAAACTCTTTCTCCTGATTTTGAACCCGGAAAAGTTATAAAAGAATTATATGAAAAAGGAGACTTAGGTCCAAAAACCGGAAAAGGATTCTACGATTGGAGCCAAGGAAGAGATAAGATCATGGAAAAAATTAAAAATGCTGAACCAGCTGGTATTTTTGATTTAAATACTATTTTTGCTATCATGTTAAATGAAGGTTGCCGTATCTTAGATGAAGGTATTGCTAGTGGTTTCAAAGTTATTGACGATGCAAATATGGCTGGAATGAATGCACCCGGTCCTTTTGGTGCTGGAAAAAAGAATTACGAAGAATGGGCTAAGGTCTTGAACGATTTAGCAGATAAAACAGGAAAAAATTATTTCCGTCCTATTGATTTGATGAAATCTGGAGAATTTGCTAAATTGAGAAAGTAAACTAACAGAATATAAATTATAAATTCCAATTTTTTTTAATTTGAAGAAGTAAGACTAGTACAAAAATTCAATTTGAAAGTTTTTAATTTGAGAAAAAATAATACTAAATGTTTTAAAATCATAATTAAAGAGAAAAAAAAGAATTAAAAAGGTAGAAATTAAAATGGCAGAAGAGTCAAAATTTGAGCATTTAAAAATTGAATGGCCAACAGAAGTTGATGAGCAAGGAAATGTCATTAGAGAAGGTACTATTGATGGAAATTATGCTGTGATTTCAATAAATCGTCCCGATAAATTAAATGCTTTAACTGATGATGTTGTTGCTGAAATCTCTCGAGCACTGAGATTAATGGAATGGGATGGTTCAATAAGAGCTGTTGTTCTTCGTGGGACTAAAGAAATAACAAAAAAGCCCTCTTTTTCAGTTGGTGCTGATTTAGCAGCAATGTTTAATAAAAGATTGAAACCAAATATTCCTATGCACATGAGTCAAGCAATGAGGATACGACATAGAGATTATGATGAATTAGAGCAATTCACTAAACCAATGATTGCAGCAGTTGATGGATTTGCATTAGGTGGAGGTTGTGAGTTAACTCTATGCTGTGATATTGTGATTGCTTCTGATAGATCTGTATTTGGGTTTCCAGAAATAGACAGAGGGATCTTTCCTGCTAATGGGGGTATTACAAGAATGGCGGCTAGAATTGGAATTAATAGAGCTATGAGGATGGCAATGTTTGGAGAACATATTGATGCTAAAACAATGTTAGATTGGGGGTATGTATCTTGGATGGCTCCTGCAGGAGAAGAATTTGAGAAATTAGTTCATGAAAAAGCTAAATGGTTAGGAAATGCTGCAACAACATCATTATTTGTAATTAAGAAATGTGTTAAATTTGGATCTCGATATCCCCAATTAGGGTTAATGATGGAACAATTTGGCTTTGGAATAACGTTTGGGGGCAGTGCAGATGCTAAAGAAGGAATCGCAGCATTCAATCGAAGAATTAAATGTCCTGTTTGTGGTGGAAAAGGCAAAATGGAAGATGGGAGTACCTGTAAAAATTGTAGGGGTAGTAGAAAAATGAAAGATACTCCACACTTTAAAGGATTCTAATATAGTTATAATTTTTCAAATTTATTTTTTCTTTTACTTTATATTATTCTATTTTTTTTTAAGAGATTTATTAACTAATTTTTTATTATATGAGATAGGAATTTTAATTTTTAAAAAAAATGGCAGACAACAAAGATATTATTGAAGAAATCAATGAGGGTAATCTTTTTCTTAGAAAAATATCGAAAGATGATGCAGAATTTGTATTTAAAAGCCTAAATGACAATGTTACAACTACATATTTATCATTAGGACCCATAAAGACAATAGAACACTCTAAAAGATTAATCAAAGGATATTTAAAATATTGGGATAATCATCTACAGTTTAATTATATCATTGAGGTACAAGGGCTACATGGAATTGAAAAAGAAAAAATTGGTTCAGTTAGCCTCTGGAATGTTAACTGGCAGCATTCCCGCTCCCAGATTGGAATCTGGATTATTCCCTCTTATTGGGGAAAGGGATTGGGAGAAATGGTCTTAAATTTAATCAAAAATATTGCTTTCAATCATCTGAACTTAAATAGACTTGAAGCTTATGTCGCTAAAGCAAATGATAGATCAATCAATCTCTTTAAAAAATGCGACTTTCAAAAAGAAGGGATATTGCATCAATATCTAAAGTTTAAAGGGACTTATCATGATGCTCTTATCATGGCTTGTTTAAAAAAATAAGTTATATTCTTCTATTATTTATCTGTTTTTGAAGTTTCTCCCATAGTATCTTTAACTAATTCATCAAGTTCTTCTTTTTTTTCTAAAGATTTTGAGATTAATTCCTCAGAATCTACTTGTTTTTCCATTACTTTATCTGTAGACTTTTCAAGAGCGCCTTTCTCTATAAGTTTCGGTGCTATTATCCCACCAGGTTTAAGTTTCAAAAATTTAGACGTATCTGTTAATTCTTGATTATAAGCTTTTTTAAATGCAACATCTTGGGGTATAATAGCTACTTCTGGAGATTTACTCCTGTTTAAAGTTCTTCTATACTTTATAACTTTTCTAACTGGTCTAGGATATCGCAAAATTCTTTGATAGGCAACAAGATAACCACCCACTCCTGCCGTAACTACACTAGCCAATACTAATAATGCTGTGGATATCCATGGCTCAGAAAATATATCTATAGTGATCTTAATATAGGAAATTATTAGATAAACGTCATCTATAGAAATAGTAATATTTTGACTTAATCCAAATTGATCTGCTAAATAAACTTGTATTGAAAGTGTAATATTTAAGCCTTTTAGAATGAAAGAAGTAACTTCATACTCTATATTCTGAAAAGAATTATTTACTTCAAGTAAATTAATTTCCGACACCGAATTATTGTTCATTAACACTCGAATTTCAGAATTTGATGTTGATGTTATCGACCAGGGGGTATCAATTTTATATGTAAAATTAACTCTTGCATCTGTTACTTGAATATTAGCTCCTGTTAACGCATTACCTTCTTGTTCCCATGCAATTGACGTGAATTGATTAATTTTTTTCTCATAAGAAAAAGTTAAATTAAATGATCTTATTATCAATGAATCCCATATATCTATATCAACCGCGGGGATATTGTCTTCACAATATATATCAATTCCTAATGTAATTGTAAAATTGAATCCATCTGTTTCTAAAATTGATGTTAAAATACTTTTTAAAACATTTTCTGGTACTATGTCCATAGGGGTGTCAGTATACATACCTGAAGTACCATCTAGTCCAAGGTCTCCTGTATGATTGTAGGCAATTCTAACAGCAGGAAAAGTTTCATCGACATCAGAAACTAATACATAGAATTCAGCATAATCACCTGTTGAAAAACGATTACTAACTGCTTCAGTGACACGTCGTTCAATCCCCCCTGAGGTAGGTGAAACAGTCACCGTAGCATTGAATATTACTTCTAAATAAGCTTCTGTGATTATATAATCCCTCATATCAACGGGCATATTTATAGTTCTTTTCCATTGCGCACTCGGTCTATTATGAGTTTGATTTATATTTTCATCCCATCGATGCGAAACTTCACATCCTTTTTCAGTAATGTTTGGTAGAAGAGGAAAAGCGGGATTACTCGGTAGAATAGGTAAATCTGGATTGTTAAAAAGATCCCAGTCGGTATTATTCAAAGGCTCATCAATCTGTTTGATTCTAGAATCTCCTACTATAGTGTAATTAGCATTACCATGACCAATATCTCCAATCACATCTCTTGAATCACCTTCTATTCGTAAATCCCAAGGTTCCCCAAGATCATCAAATGAAGGATTTTCAATCCATAGATTGTTTCTAAAATACTCCACTCCTGAAGTCTTAAGTTCTTCAGTTTTTATATTAATTTTAGAATTACTAATGAATAAGTTTGTAAAAATCATGGTAGAAAATAATGGAATTAGAATAAGTATCATTAAAATAAGCATTTTCCTAATTTTTATTTTTTTAAACATTATTATGATAAACCTCCACTATTCTCTCTAAATTTTATTTGGTATCTGGTATATTTTTTGAGTCATCTGATGTTTTTAACGGTTTAGATATAGGTGTTATTGGAGTGGGTTTTCCTTTCAAAAATGAAGAAGTACTGGATAGTTCTTTTTCATATGCTTTTTTGAAAGAGTCTTCTCGATTTGTGATACTTACTATGGGTTCTTTTTTCCTTGGTAATGTTTTTCTGTATTTTCTCACTTTTCTTACTTGTTTTGGATATTTCAAATATCTTTGATAAGCAACTAAATATCCTCCAGTACTCAAACCAGCAATACAAGCAACGATTAGCATTATTCGAAAAATAAATGGTTCTTCGAATGAATCAGCTAAAAGTACAGTATATCTAATTTGGAAGAAGACATTATCAATAGAAATTATCGTATCCTTTGGTAATCCAAATTCATCTCGTAAATAAACCTGAATCTTCAAGGCGATATTTATATCTTTAGATATAAATGATGTCACATCGATCCCACCTGAAAATGCGCTTTGTAATGTATTTGTTGCTCTGATTAACTTAATATTATCTACATACTTATCGTTAATAAATAAGCGTATTTCTGAGTTTGATGATAAGCTAGAAAACGCTGTATTATTGATCATATATTCAAAATTTAATAAACCCTCATCAATCCTGATATTCTCCCCATTAATTTGTGCTCCCGCTTGCTCCCATGAAACTGCAGTATATAGATCAATTTTTTTTGTATATGTGAAAGTTAAATTGAGTGATCTCATTATTAACATATCCCATGTATCAATATCTACATTATAATCATTATCTTCACAATATAAGTCAATTCCAAGTGTAATGGTAAAGTTAAAATTATCATGTTCTAATACTGAATTTAAATATGATGTAAGAATGTTTTCTGGGAGTGTATCTAGAGCTGTATCTGTATAATTTGATACTGTTGGATTTTGATCTCGACCAAGATCAGTTGTTATATTTTCAGCGATTTGATATGTGTTAATATTGTCCAAATCAGAAATAAGTACATAAAAAGTAGCGAAATCTCCAATTGCAAATTGTTGTGGTTCTGGATATGGTGAGGGATCTGGATCTCCATCTGTATAGTCACCTGGACGCTCAATGCCACCTACTTGAGGCGCGAGTGGATTTGATCCTGCTGCTGTAACACTAGCATTAAAAAACACCTCAAGTGAAGCATCTGTAATTATATAATCTGACATATTGACTGGCATTCTTATATTTCTTTTCCAATGTATACTAGGTGTATTACGTGTTTGATCAATACCTTCATCCCAAGTATGAGTAATATATAAACCTGCTGAAGAAGTGCCATTGGTATCGGGAGATATAGGAAATTCTGGATTATTAAAATCATGCCATTCGCCATTATTAAGAGGCTCATCAATTCTTTTCACACCCGAATCTCCATGGATTATATAATTGCCAAAACCATTACTGATAGAAGCGTCAACATCAGATTCATCTCCTTCTTTACTAGAAATCCATTCAGATTGATCATCAAAATTAGTGTTTCTAAGCCATGATCGTGTATATGGTATTTCTGATGATAATTGAATATCTCTAATCATGGCTTTTTGATTGATATTATAATTCGAATCAAAAGTTGAAATAAAGGCGCCTAAAGACAAAGTAAATAACACAAATAAAATAAACCAGTATTTAAGATTTCTTCTATTTTTAAATATTTTAATGGAAACTAATCACCGTAGATTTGGATATTATTCTCTTCTCAACTTTTTCTTAAATTGAATAAAGTTTAATTAAATAATAATAATAAATAATACTTAAGAAATAATTATATAATTTTAATTAAAAAACTTATTTATAATGTTTTTAAAGTGATATAATTGATCCAAAGTATTTTGACATTTCAGTTCAAAATTAACCAGAAAGAGACGGGCGAAATAGAGCCGGAATTTGAACCAATTCAATTAATCTTCCGAGAAGATAAATTTGATGAAGAAAATTTTTCAGAATTGCTTGCTGTAAATGATATTTTCGCAATTTTCTATCAACATACGACAGGACTTTTTGGAGTTAAATATAGCTATAGTAATTTTTACGAGGGAAGATTAAAGGAAACTCCTTATCAAGTAATATCTTATTTTAAACAAGTTGCTGATGGAACACAATATTTAGCAATTTCAATATTTGAACTGGATGATGAGATTGAGATTTTTGAAGATTTAATTAAAGAAATGGGTAACAGATTAGATGTCATATTTGATAAATTAACTAGAGCAAGAAACTCAAAGCAGCTCTCGTTAATTGAAAATATTAATATAAGATTAAAAAATGAAATAAAATTTACTATTTTTCAAGTAGATAGATTATCTAATTTAGATAAACTTCAGAAAGCAGCATTAATTTACAATAGTAATGAGCGATTAAAAATCTTAGAAATTTTAAGAGAAGCTCCTATCTCGAAAAAAGAAATGAAATCTATGCTTGAAAAGATGACTTCTACTGTAAACGTGGATATTCTACTTCAACCATTTTTAGAATTAAATCTTATTCGAAGGGATTGGATTAAAGGTGAGAAAGATAAAAAGACAGGTGAAATTACACATCAAGGTGAATATTTATTTCTTGTTAAAGATATAATACTTTCACGTATCCCTAATGAAAATCTATTAAACCATTTTAAAGAAACAAAAAATGAATTGTTACCATTATATAGACAAAAAGTCGTTGATTTTTTTGCCGATTATGATCCATACAAACAACCCCTCGAACAAACTAAGAAATTAGCATCAATTCTTTTAAACCCAGATGTCTATGATTTCTTTGTACTAATGAGACATAATCACTATCCCTTAGATAAAATTCCAAAAATTTTCTCAGAATTCGCTGTGACTGAGATTCTTCTAGAAGATTTAAAGAATTTGAGGATTATTACAGAAGTTATTGATGAGAATGACAGAAAATGGATATGCTTATTAACTGATATAAAACCATTAATTGTATTCCCAGAGTATTTACTACCTAAAATTAGAGCAGCATTTAAAGACCAAGATTCTGATGGAGCAATTACTTATGAAATTGCCAGGAAAGCACTCAGTTTATTAGAAATAACTTATCCTGAAAAAGTGAGTTTTTAACCAATAAAAATTTAAAAGAGATGAATATAAAAAATGTACCTATTTAAGGATAAAGATATTGTTGAAGTTCCTATTACTTGTAAGATTTGTCTAAAAGAAATTAAATTCCCAATTTCTGTGGATGAGTATAAAGAAATTACAAAGTTTCCAATCCAAAAAGAAAACATCCATGGGGATCCCTCTCATAAATTAATTGTTTTTATCAATCAATATTTAGAAGTGGAAAATTTTGAAATAAAAGATATCATAGAAAAAGCTACAGATGTTTCTTATTCAAAAGAATTAGCAAAACAAGTATTAAGTGAAATAGATTTATCAGAAGAAGAAATTGATCTTTATTTTCGAACCACTGGAAGAGAAGCGGTATCAATTGGTGAAATGTCAATTTTAACAGGTAAATCCAAAGAAGAATGTAAAAAAATCGCTGAAAAATTTGTTGAGAAAGGATTATTCAAAGAAATTGTGGGAGCAACACCTCATTATCAGGCTTTGCCGCCTTATGCGGCTTTAATCGCGCAAACAAAGAAATTTTATAGCTATATTTCAGATATTAAATCAAAGATCCCAAAACAATTAGATGTTTCTTTTACTAAACTTGAAACAGAAGCTGAGGGAATGGAAAAATTAAAAGATTCTAGTGAAGCGATGACGGGACTGAAAGAAAAGATGCTTTCTCAAATTCAGGCTCAAAAGAAAGAATTTGATGAAACTATTTCTGCAATAGATCAGATTAGGACCATTTCAGAAGATATATCTCAACTTGGAGATATTACAAAAACGCTTTCTGATGATCAACTTGGTTCTTTATCAAAACAATTCGAAAATCTTAATGTTAGAACCTCTCAAATCATTAAAAATCAAGTTGATGATCTTAGAGATCAATTTGGGGATATTAAAAATACAATTACAGAAAATTTGCAGAAATTACGTTTAGGAGTAATTCAACAAGCTGTAGGAGATGTTATTGATAAAGTTATAGCATCACGCCTAAAAGATATTACCAATAATTTAAATGTCCAGCTAAGCGTAAGTCAAACTGTGTTTGCAGATGAATTGAAAAAAGCAACTCAAGGGTTGAATACAGAAGTTATATCAAAATTAAAAGATTCACTTCAAGATGCTGTTAAAAATATAGATACAATTGCCTCAAAAACGGGCGAAGATAAAGAAAGAATATTTTCAGATCTTTCAGATAATTTCAATAAAGCTGTAAAGCTAGCAGAACAAAGGATTGACGGTCTCTCTGGGGGTATTTTTCAATCATTTGATAATATTAAAGATATTTTTGGGAAGGGAATTGTTGATACCTTAGATAATACATTAGAAGATATTTTAAATCGATTAGAAGTTAGTGAAGTTACAACTAGAGAGTTTTGGGAACAAGCCAAAGGTACAAGAGGCTTTACAATGAAAGATATTTGGTTTATACGCTCCCCGGAAGCAGCTAAAGCTCATATTAATGAAGAAATATCGAAGGCTAAGATGAGAGTTTTAATAGTTGCTCCTAATCTTTCTGATATTGATATTGAGTCGATTAAAACTCGCCCTTCAAGAATAAACTTTAGAATTGCTACTTACATGGATCCCACAATACCAGATCATGAAGCAATTATGAAAGAAATGGATAAAATGGACAACGTGGATTACAGAAATAGAACTCTACAGAACCTTTGGGGAATAAATAAGGATTATGAAGAGGTTATCTTATGTGTTCTTTCAAAAACGGAAATTAGAGGAGAATATGTTACTGAAATCGCTGGAATTGGCAGTATAATTGAGGAACATATCAAAATCTTTGTCCCGATACTCGAGGATGCTTGGGTGGGAGCTCGTAAAGAAGTAATGCGTACAATAAAAAAACCAATTTTAGAAGAACCTTTGAAAGAAGAACCCTTCACAACCACTCCAGCAATAACAATTCCTCCTGAAGAGGAAGTTCCTGAAGAAAAAGAAGCTGTAGAAGCTCCAAAACCCACAATGCTATCACAACAATTTGATGAGATTATTAATAGTCTCGAAAAAATGACAGGGACTGAAATATCATTATCATTAGAAAGATTTCAAAATGAATATGTTAAGATTGAAGGCTATAACAGTGTGCTGAAAAATCTACATAATGCAAGTAAGGATCTTAAGAGCAATCCTGAAATTCTGAGCCGCCCCGAGAGAGAAGAGCTAAAACTATCAATGAAAATATGGAAACAAAAACTAAATATCTAAGATAATTCTTTTTTTAAATTCATTTTAGTTTTGGAATCTTAACCTGATTTTTTATAATAAAATACTTATTATTATATTTTTAATTACTTTTTTTATGGAACAAGAGGTAATAACTCTCAAATCTGGAAAGATCAATGATTTCCTACATCATATTGATGTGAAAGGATACCAAACTCCACGAACTTTGTCAGTTTTTTTAGCAGAATTCGATGATTGTTCAATTCTTTTTGATTGTGGATCTTCTTTAGACATTAATAAAGGATTAAGATATTTTAAAAAAAATCAAATTCCTTTATCATCATTTAAATATTTAATTACAACTCACCATCATTTTGATCATAATGGCGGATTGTGGAAACTATATGAAGAAATAAAGAAACATAATCCAAATGTTAAAATTCTTACCAATATCACAACTAAATACCTTCTGAATGATTACGAACATCATTTAAACAGAGGAAGAACTACATATGGAAATTTAGTAGGTGAAATGAAACCTATAGAAGATAAAGCCTTTAAAATAATAGAACCAAGCAACATTTCTAATATTGATATAACAAAATTAGAGATCGTTGATTACTTTTATATAAATGGCACTGAGATAAAATTAGCTATATTAAATACTTTGGGACATACCCCGGATCACCAATCACCAATATTAATAAAAGGAAATTCACTTGAATTTATTTTTTTAGGAGAAGCTGCTGGTACTCTGTATCATAAGTCAAAATTGGTAACAATGCCTACATCTATGCCAATATATTACAATCATAAAGACTATATGGACACTTTAAAAAATTTAAAACGTATAAATCCTTTAATGGCAGGTTTCGGACATTTTGGAGTTGTCAATGGAAAAAATAATGTGCACGAAATTATCCAAGAACATGAATCCTTTATGAAGAAATTTAAATCTTCAATTGTAAAATATTATAAAGAAGAACCAAAAACTAGATATATTGTTGAAAAAATAATACCCTTATTAATTCCTAGAACTGATTTATCTTATGGCCATAATTCAATTTTTGATAATATTTCCGTAGCGATTGTATATGGAATGATGATTTCATTGGGATTTCGTTCAATTCC
>JBHLNL010000100.1:0-12609 GCA_048941605.1 Promethearchaeota archaeon
GTTTTTAGCCCCGAGGGGCGCTTATTTCAGGTAGAGTATGCATTAGAAGCAGTTAGGCGTGGAACACTCGCAATAGCTATTAAATCAAAAGAGGATGTATGTTTAGTAGCACAAATCAAAATTGCTTCAATTTTAATGGATGAAGATTCAATAGATAAAATTTTCCAAGTTGATGACCATATTGGAGTAGCGATCTCAGGATTACATGCAGATTCACGAGCACTAATTAATTATGCAAGAGTACAAGCACAATCATTTAGATTAACATATGATGAACCTGTTCGCTTAAATATGTTGGTTAAATCAATTGCAGATTTAAAGCAGCAATATACTCAGTTTGGTGGAGTTAGACCGTGGGGATGTGCTTTATTTTTTATCGGAATTGATGCAGGAGGGACACAAATTTTCACAACGTCACCAAGTGGAATATATCGTTCATTTAAAGCGTATGCCATTGGGACTGGAGAAGCAAATGCTAGGGAATATCTTATTGAAAATTATAAAGAACAAATGACCTTTGATGAATTGATTAATTTAGCGTTAAAAGCCCTTAAGGAATCAGCTGGGGAGGATCAACTAACAAAAAATAATACCAGAATGGCTTATATCAAAGGGGAAGACAAAAAGTTTTATATGTGTAATAAAGAGGAAATAGAAGAATTTTTAAATAAATTAGCATAAATCTCATTTTTTAAATCATTATAAAAGATTTTATTTTCTGAATTTATATTATAGATATTAAGATGTATCTTTGAAATTTTAAATTTATTAGATGAAGTGAAAAAATATAGCTAAAAAGAAAAAGATTAGAGAGGAATTTGATGCACTTTTCGAGCAAGGCGATGAAAAAGCTATTAAAAAGATGTTAGATAAGAATCCATGGTTACTAGATGAAGTATCTCATTCCATGGATGCAGGAATGGAAGAACAGAATCAAATTATTGCTGCTTTAGGCGTAATGGAAGATGAGCTAGGTGGTTCTGTGCCAATTGATGAAATTGTATTTAGTTTGAGGGTAGATTTTAATATTAGGAAAGGTGAGGAGGACGTACATTCAATTTTAACTAGCGTTGAAAGATTGAATCTTGTAAAAAGAAATGCTAATGGGTGGAGTTTAACAAATGAAGGAGGTAAAATTTGCGATGATTATCTTAATAGAAATTTAGGAAAATTTGATTTATGATTGATTAAATATTTATTTTCGTTTAATGATTTTTTAATTATAACTAAATTATTATTGTAAACTTTTATTGGGAATTTTAAATATTAGGTTCATTCTTAAATCTTCAAGAAGGTAGATATATTTTATGGAAGAGAAAAGAGAGGAAGATTTTGAACAGGAATTCGATGATGAGGAGTTAGATTTAACTAAGGACGCTTTTTTTTCTGATTTAATAGATATGGAAGAAGAAATAGCCTCCGAGGCTTATGAATTGGTGGAACATGCTATTAACCTCATAGAATCACAATATTATGATGATAGTATTGAGATTTTACGTCAAGCAATTGGATTATACACACAAATAAATAGAGAAGACGAAATAAAAGCTATTAATGAAAAAATAGCAGAAGTATATTTACAAAAAGAGAAAGCATTTAGAGAAATTGAAACAAAACCAGAAGAAATATTTGAGGCTTTAGATGAACTTACTGCAATTGAAGAAGTTCCAGAGATTGAAAGGTTTGACGTGAAGGAAGATGTAAAAATTGAAGCAGATTTAATGAGCAAGGCAGACCAATTAATAGTTCAAGCTCATGAATTAGCTAATGCTAATAAATTCGAGGAAGCTCTTGACAAATACGATAAAGCTGAGAAAATTCTCGAAGAACTTGGGAAACCAAATGAAATAGAAAGATTATACTCTTTAATTGAAGAGTGTTATAATAAAAAAGCTGAATACTTGCGAAGGATTAAAAAAGAAGAACCAACAGAAACTTTACAATTAGAAGTAATTCCAAAGAAGGATCAATTAAAAGAGGAGAAGTTAAAGCAATTTCTCAAAGCTAAGAAGCGTGAGGAAGATTTATCATCTCAAGCATATGAAATTTTAGACCAAGCGGTACAACTAGCAAAAAACCTTGAATATGATCAAGCTATTAAATTATACGAGGAAGGTGCTAATTTATTTGAAGATATAAACTGGACATATGAAGCTAAAAGAATTAGGGATACAATAGAACAATTAGAAAAAGAAAAAATTAGACACTTTGAAGAACTCAAGAAAGAAAGAATAGAAATTGAGCAAAAAATTGAAACCGAAATATACAAAGAAAAAGCTATTGATGAGCATATAAGAGAAATCAGTGAACAGGAAAAACTTGCACAAATGGAAAAAGTTAGGGGATTAGAACTTCAAAAAATGGAACAAGAATTCTTTAAAGCGCAAATTGATAACATGGTAACTGAAGCTGCTAGGATGGCAAGAGAATATGAATTAGCAATGCAGAAAGCTATTAAAGAAGGACACTTATTAGAGGAATGTATATACCCTAAAGTAGTTGAAATTTATAAAAAAATAAAGGAATTACTTATTGATAAGGGTTGGAATAATGAAGCTGCTATTTACGATGATACTATAAACGTCTACATCCAAAAATTTGAACAAGATCAGAAGATAAGACAAATTGAAGCTGATAAGAAAATTAGGGAAAAAGAAGTAGAAGAATTGCTGAAAGTTAAGAAAGAAGATATTGAAGCTAGTATAAGTGAAGAGGAACAAATTTTAATCGAAGAAGAGCGTCAAAGAGCAATAGAAAATCAAAATATCAGAAATCAAATTGAAGAGATGACAAAAAGAGCTGAACGTTTAGCAAGAGAATATGAAGTGGCATTACGTCAAGGGAGATTTGAATTAAAATGTCCCTATGCTGAAATTATTAATATCTTTGAAAGAGTTAAACAAATGGCAATGGAAAGGGGTTGGGATACTGACGTGAAAATATTTTCAAGTCAAATTTATACATTTAGAGAAAAATTAGAAAAAGACAATCGATTACGTCAAATAGAAGCTGATAAAGTAAGAAAGAAAGAAGAAATTGAAGAAATGCTCAAAGTTAAAAAAGAAGAACCTGTCGCTGCATTAGACGGCGAAAAATTGAAATTTATAGAAGAAAAAGCAAGATTAGAAAAAGAAGAGGAAGATTTTGAAAGTGTTATTGATGTAATGATAAATCGAGCAGAATCTATGGCAAAAGAATATGAATCCGCTATGAAAAAGGCTATAAAAAAAGGAAAATTGGCAGAAAATCCTCCATTTATGAAAATTATTGGCATTTATGAAAGAGTAAAGAGAATGTTACTTGATAAAGGAAAAGGAGAAGAAGCAGGAGCATACAGTAATCAAATAAATTATTATACTCAAAAGCTAGAGCAAGATAATAAATTACGAGAGATTGAGGCTAAAAAAGCTCAGAGAGAAAGGGCACTTGAGGAAATGCATAAAATTGGAAAGGAAGTAGGAGTAGATGATAGAAGATTAAAGGCTTTAGAAAGTAAAAAAGAAGAAGAAGATTTTGAAAAATACATATCTGATAATGTAAATATCGCTGAGAAAATGGTGCGTGATTATGAAATAGAAAAGAGAAAAGCCTATAGAGACGGCAAAATCCTAGAAACTACTCCATATGCTAAGGTTATTGATATTTACAAACAAATAAGAGAAAAAGTTTATGCTAGGGGATGGAGAGAACAAGCTGAAATATTCGCAAATCAAATAAAAATTTATCAAGATAAATTGGATAAACATGAGAAACTTCTTGAGGTAGAAGTTCAAAAAGCTCAAAGAGAAAAAGCAATTGAAGATATGCATAGAGTAGAAAGGATGGTTGAGGTTGATCAAAAAAAACTAAGTATTGTACAGAAAAAAAAGGAGGATAAAGAATTTCAAAAGTATATTACAGAAACAGTAAATATAGCAGAAAAATTAGAAAGAGAATTTGATTCAGCCATGAAGAAGGCAATTAAAAAAAATGAAGTTATAGAAAATACACCTTATCCTGAAATTATTGAAATTTACAACCAAATTAAAGAAAAATTAGTTGAGAAGGGGTGGATAGAACAATCACAAATATATCTTAACCAAATCAAGATTTACCAAGAAAAACTAGAGAACCATGAAAAATTACTTGAAATAGAGGTAATGAAAGCACAGAGAGAAAAAGATCTTGAAGAAATGCATAAAGTTGGTAAAAAAGAATTCACACCTGCTAAACCAGAAAAAATTAAAGAACTTGAAGCTGAAGAAAAGGAAGAAGATATTTTATTAGATAAAGCAATGAATCTAATTGATGAAGCAGAAAAAGTAGTTAAAAGCTATGAATTAAGCATAAGGAAAGATATTTTAGTATATGAAAGCCCTTATGATAATGCAATATCTAATTATGAGCAAGCTCGAGAAATATTCCAAAAAATTGGATGGAACGACGAAGCTAGCCGTTTAATCAATACTATTAAATTTTATAAAGATAAGAAAGAAAAAGATGATAATTTAAGAGAAATTGAAAAAAAGAAATTAGAAAAGCCAGAGATTGAATTTAAAGCTGTTAAAATCGAACCAGATAAAGACTTTCTTGAAAGACAGAAAAGATTAAAAGAATTTGAACAGAAAGAAAAAGAAGCAGATGAGAAAGCAGTTAGTATATTTTCTATAATTCAAAATGCTGAACGAATGGCTCAAGAATATGAATTAAAATTAAAATCAGGAGTATTTGATTTTGAAGCGCCCTATGAAAAAATAATAGAAATGTATCGTGAAGCTCGAAAGCAATTTGAAGAAATCAATTGGAAAGAAGAATCTGCTAAATTAATAGATACTATAAATTTTTATAAAGAAAAATTAGCCCAAGATAAGAAAATACGTGCTTTGGAAGCTGAAAAGGCTAAAAAAAGAGATCAAGAATTATTAATCCAACAAAGATTATTGGAACAAGCCCGAATAGAGCAAGAGAGATTGCTTCAACAACGAAAAGAATCTTTAGACCTTAAAAAAGAACGTATAGCACAATTTGAAACTGAAAAAGATAAAGCGTTCCGTTTAATGGATCAAGCTAAACGTGAATTAAGACAAAATAATTTTGACAAAGCAATAGAAATTTATAAACAAAGTGAGAAAATTTTCATAGATATGAAATGGCAAGAAGGAATAAACATGGTTAGAGATTCAATTTTAATGATTAGTAATAAGAAAGAAGCTTTCGAACTTGAGAAAAAGGTTATTGAAGAAAGAAAAGCTAAAGAATTAAGAATAGAAGAAAAATTGGAGGAAAAATTAATTGAAGCTCAATTGATAAGAAAACAACAACAAGAAGAAAAAAGGAGAGAATTTCTAAAGATTCAGAGAGAAAAAGAACAGGAAAAGCAAATATCAGAAGATGCATATGAACTTTTAGAACAAGGTGCAGCGTTAACAGATCGTGGAAAATTCACTGAGGCATATGAAAAGTATATCGCTGCTCGAGAACTCTTCGAAAGTATTTCTTGGCAAAGAGAAGTTTCACGAATAAACAATGAACTTCTATTTAAACTCAAAAGAGAACAGAAACAAGCTGAAATTCTTGAAGATATAAAATTGAAGAGAGAAGAACAAGAGAAAGAAAGATTGTTGTTAAAAGAAGAAGCAAAGAGAGAGCAGGAAGAAGAAGCAAGGAGGAAAAAAGAAGAGAAACGTAGATTTGCAAAAGAAGAGGTTTTAAGAAAAATATCAGCTAAATTGGATAAAGCAAATAAATTAATTGAGAATTTCCAATATAATGAAGGGATTCTGATGATGAAAGAAGAGATTGATCGATTAACAACACTAGGAAAAGAAGAAGAAGTTTCTAAGATCAATGAACAAATTGGAGAAATTAAAGCAACATCCGAAATCCCATTAATAACAATTGAGCCTTCTGAAGATGATTTACAAAATAAAAAGTTCCAAGCAGCTTATAAAGCTCTTGATAAAGTTCAAGTAGCTTTAGCTGAAAACCAACTTAAGAGAGGAATTTCAGAATTAAATGAAGCTAAATTTCAGCTTAGTAATATAAAAATGGGAAAGAAATTTCTTAAAGAAATTGACCGAAAAATTAATGAACTTAGAGAAAAACTTGGAATAGAACCAAGTAAAGAAAGATTAAAAATCTCGTCTGAAGTTGAAACAGAAAAGCTTAGAGCTAGAATTGCTGCTAGGAGAGAAGAAAGAAGGAAAAAAGTATTAGATCTATTAAAAAAGAGAGAATAATACCTTCTTACATTTTAAAAAAAAATAAAAATTAATAGTTTAAATTAATAAATTTTCCTGAATCTCGTTTTCTACTTCAGATTCTAACATGCTGGGGGCAATATTCCTACTAACTGATTCTTCTATCAAATATTCTGTTTTAATTAAATCGCGAATAGCCACGCGAATTGCTTCTGATCGATTTGGAAATTTCCCATCAACCACAAGTATCTCTAAAACTTTAAGATATGATTCTGGCAAGTTTACTGAAATTAGTTTCATAACAAACAATTTATTTTTATTTGTTTCAATTGATAAAAATATATACGAGAGTGATATATTTAAAGATTTAGTGGAAATTGACCCCAAGAAATCCGACAGAATGCATTAATGATTAATATTAAATTGTTATTTATCCTATATTCAAGAATTTTCATATCTGGTCGGAATACAAGATTTTTAGGCTAAATATGAAAATTGCAATTCACAAAATTTTTATATATGGCATTACACGTAACACGTAACATAAAATAATAATTAAAATAATAGAAAAAGTATATATAAAATATTAAGAGTGGATAGAATTGGTAAATTTAGAAGCAGAATTAAGAGAACATCTCAAAAATGGAAAAGACTGGGAAAAGATGGCAACACCTATAGAAGGTGTAACCGTCGTTAAAGTCCCTGCAACAAAAACTAGACCCGCATTATTGTTTTTAGAGATTAATCCAATAGTAGATGGAAAACCTCTGAAAAGAAAAGGATTATTTGTGGCGAATAAGGAAATCTTAATCAAATTTGGGGAAGCATTAAATGAAGACAAAACTTTTCAGCTCATCACAGAGATGGAGAAGGTCAATCCAAAAATACCTAAGAGTGGAGCGACCAAAAAATTAGATTTTTAATTTATATTTTTCCTGAAATTATTCTTTTTTAAGGATCAAGTTATTTTGTATGATTTTTCCTATATTTTTATTTATCTTACCTAATAAAAACAAGATCATTTTTAATATTTCTTGAAGTAAATCCATTAAAAAATGATGGTAAATCAATGAAGCGAAAAGGGCTTTTTATTGGAAGTAAGGAAGTGTATCTTGCTTTTAAAGAAGCTTTAGACGATGACGCAATATTTACGTTAATTCAAAATGTTGAAGCCGTCAATCCTGAAATAAAAGGAGATGGAGCTACTAAAAAATTAGATATGTAAAAATGAAATTTTTAATTGAATTTCAACAATATTAATATAATTCTTACCTTTGTTTTCTTTTTAAGAAAATATTTATTTTTTCATTTTATTATTAATTTAATATTACTATTTGTTAAGAATATAAAATTCATTTTAAACAAATGCTAGTTATTAATATTTGGTGAAATTTATGAGTCATGAAGAAGATGGAGTTCATTGTGTTGTATGTGGAAAAGGAGAGGGATCATTCTCTTTAGCACACGATGAATGGATGAAGAGAGCCTTTCCATTTGTTGAGGAAGGTCAATTAAAAATGTGTTCTGGATGTGGAGCAAAATATCTTGTTTGTGCAAATTGTGGTGGTCTTTATTGCCGTATACATCCAGCTCTTGAAAGTTGGGAACTTCCAGATAAATGTCCTAAATGTGGTTACGTAAATGAGAGTGTGAGAGCATGGGATGGTACATCTGCTCGGCACTTTTAATAATTATACTCTAAAATGTTAATTCTATTTTAATTTTTTTGAAAACTAATCATTTTAATAAAAAGATGTATTAAATAACATCTCAGTTGTCATTTTATTAAATTTAAGTCAAGAAAATTTAAATTTTAAAATATCAATAATTATTTTAATAAGAAAATATATGACATTCACGTTGGTTAGACATGATTTCAAATATTAAAGTACAAGTGGCTAATCCCGAGAACATTGAGGATTTGAGAGAGTTAACGAAGCAATTAGTTGAAGGTTTAGGACAAGATTTTGATCCAAAAAGATTTGATTGGGGAATACGCCGTCGTCTTTACGATCCACTACAACGCCATGGAATATTAATAGCTATTGACGAAGATTCAGATGTTATTGTGGGAATGATTATTGCGGAGCTCAGAATAGATCCTTTTGGTAAATCTGAAGGATATATTAAACAATTCTTTTTAAAAGAGGCTTATAGGAGTAAGGGTGTTGGTCATGACTTACTAGAAAAAGCTCTTGAACATTTAAAGAAAATAAAAGTTGAGAAAGTCAAGGTAAATATCAAAGAGCAAGCGGTTAAGGCCTCGAAGCTTTATGAAAAACTGAATTTTAAAAAGGTTTATGAGGTTTTAGAATTAGATTTAACAGATAAGAGCTAAAAGTATTAAGAGTTATCCAAGAAAATGAGCTTAGAGACTCCTTGGGTTGAAAAATATCGCCCAACGACATTTGATGAGATCGTCAGTCAGAGTATTGCAGTAAATAACCTAAAAGAATTTGTAAAAAATACAAACATACCTCATCTAATTTTTACAGGTCCAGCGGGAACGGGGAAAACAAGTACTGCCCTAATAATAGCTAGAAATTTTCTTAAAGAAGAAGAAATGGATACAAATCTTTTAGAATTAAATGCTTCTGATACTGTAAGAATAGATTTTGTAAGGAATATTCTCAAAAATTTTGTTAATCAATGTTTAGTAAAAGATGGATCCTTAAGATTTGTAATACTAGATGAAGCTGATAATATCCCTGGGCAAGTTCAACAAGCTCTTAGAAGAATTATTGAAAAGACATCAAATAATATAAAATTCATTCTATTATGTAATTACATAAATAGAATAATAGATCCCATAATTTCTCGATGTGCTGTTTTTAGGTTTGTAAGTTTACCAAAAGAAAAGATAATTGAAAGATTAAAATTTATTGCTAAAAAAGAAAAATTAAATATACCTTCTGATAAATCAAAGGAATTTTTTAATCAATTATTTTTTATATCAGGAGGGGATTTAAGAAAAGCTATTAATACTCTTCAAATGGCAGTTGCGCTTGATCTCTTGGAGAATCTAGATATAAATGAAATTTTAAAAATCTCAGGATTTTTGGATGAAAAAACTTTAAATAGCTTAGTTTTGGCTTTAGGAAACAAAGATTTTATGAAATCGAGAGAAATTATTAAATCTATTGAAATTCTTGATAGTCGTAATTTCATAAGGCAAATTATCCAAATTTTACCATTAGTAAACATAATCCCTGAAAAAATTATCAATTTAAGAACTTTTATTGGAGAGGTAGATTATCGAATAAGCCAAGGAGCAGATGAAGAAATCCAAATTTCAGCACTTTTAGCAAATATTATAGAAAATGTCCAATCTTAAAAAGGAACTATTTAAATAAAAAATTAAAAGGTATTTGAATTTGGTTAACGAAATTCCTATATGGCGCATAAAATATCATCCTAAGAATTTAAATCAAGTTTGTGGAAGAGAAAAGGTTAAAGAAACTCTAAAGCATATAATTCAACAAAAAAATTTTCCCCATTTATTATTTGTAGGTTTAAGTGGAGCTGGAAAAACTATGATTGCCCAATTATTTTCAAAGGAATTTCTTGATAAATTTTATGACGCAAATTTTAAGTTAGTCTATGCAGATGTTCCTTTAAGTGATGAAGAAAGAAAAGAAGCAAGATCGGAGGCATATGTATCTACAAGCAAAATAGGAAGTATCGCTGGAAGAAGAATAACCACACCTGCTTTTATACAAACAAGAGTAAAACCATTTGTTCAATTAAAAGTCTTAGGTGATGCTCCATTTAAGATCCTTGCAGTAAAAAATTTTGAAGTTTTAGGCTCAGATCAACAAGGATTTCGGAGATTAATGGAAAAATATGGAACAAATTGCAGGATGATTTTAATTACTAATAAAATCTCAAGTATTATTGATCCTATTATTAGTAGATGCCAGATCATTCTAATTTCTCGAGTAAAATTAGAGGATTTTAAAAAGTTAATTCTTGATATTGCTAAAAAAGAAACCTTAAATATTTCAGAGGATTCAATTGAAATTTTATACCGGATTTCTGATGGGAAAATCTCTCGAGCAATCGATCTTTTACAATTAAGCAGTATTTCTGGTAATATTATTGATACTGAAATTCTATATGAAAATTCTCAAAAATTTCATAATGATCTTATAAGAAGCCTTTTAATGGTAGCTTTTAAAGGTGATTTCCCAAAAACACGAGAATTATCGCGTAAAATTCTTTCTAATTACAAATATAACGCTCATGAATTTTATAACCTTATACTTAATGAAATAAATAAATTACCTTTAAGTAAATTTACTCGAATTAAATTGATCAATTTTATTGCCGATTCCGATTTTAGGTCTCTTGATGGTAGAGATAATGATATTCAAATATCTGCTCTATTATCAAAAATTTGTCTATTTTCAGAATATATGTAAGTGATTGAGGTAAATGTCAAAAAAAGATATACAAATTCCATGGGTTGAGAAATATCGGCCAAAAAGCCTTAAAGAAATGGCTTTACCCACTGCTAGACTTAATAGACAAAGAGTAAAACTAAAAGAAGAATTAGTAAATTTCATAGACCAGTTCTTCGAAGAAAGAAGAAAAATTAATCAAGAAAACAAAGAAATTCGAGAATTCAATAGATTAGCTATGGAAAAGGATCAAAAAGAGGAAAAACAAATACATACCGATAAAGCTGCTGTTTTATTAGAAGGTCCACCTGGAATTGGAAAAACTTCTATCGTCTATGCTCTTGCTAATGATCTCAATATGGAAGTAATAGAAACTAACGCATCTGATACACGAACTAGGAATGCTTTAGAGAATAGATTGAAAGAAACCACTAAATCTCGAGGCATTATGGATTTTATTAATGAATCGAAAGAGAAATTAATTTTGATTGATGAAATTGATGGTATTTATGGAGTTCAAGATAGAGGAGCAATTCCTACTGTAATTGACTTAATAGAAAATACACAATTCCCTATAATAATGTGTGCTAATGAGTATAAAACAAATCTCCAACCATTATATAACAAGATTAATAGGTATGAAGTTCATCCATTACCAAAGCAAGAAGTAATTAAAATTGCAAAAAACATTCTAAAGAAGGAAAATATTACAAATCTTAAAGAAGAGGATTTAGATTTATTAATAGATAAAAACAACGGTGATCTAAGAGGAGTAATTAATGATATTCAAGGAATTGGTCAGGGCAAATTAGAAGATGATGTTAAAGAACTGATTCTAAGTCTTCATAGAGACAATTTGGAGGAAATTTTTAATTTAATTAGAGATTTGTTTAAAGTATCTTCTTTAAGAGAGGCTCGAAATTTAACTGACAAATCTGATGTTGATTATAATTTTTTATACAAATGGATAAATGAAAATCTCCTTACTTTCATGAAAGCAAATAGAGATCTTGCTGAAGCTTTTGAGAATCTTTCAATAGCAGATGAAATTTTTGGTAGGATTCGTACTACTCAATATTGGGGACTTTTACCTTATTTTTTTGACCTTTTTGCTGGTGGTGTTGCTTTATCGAGAAAAGATACACCTTTATCTAAAGGATTTCAGAGAGTTGTATTTCCAAGATATACTTCAGGAACTTATTTTTCCCTTACGAGTGCTGAAAAAGAATTTGTAGAAAAAGTTAAAAGAAAATATGAAATCTCTCAAGTTGATTTCACACAAGATTTCCTTCCATTTTTGAAAATCTTATGTAATTCTTCAAGAAAACATCAGAAAAATGTAAGTGATTGGTTAGGTTTAGATGCCAAAGGGAAAAAGTTGTTAAAATAGATCATTAATAAAATCTGATCTCCAAAAATGAGTAGATTAAAAATCCTAAAATTTCTTATATAAAGTAAAATACTTTAATAAAATAATTCAAATTAATTATATTTTCAATTTAATTCATTTATTCTTAACTTTTTCTAATTATATTTTTATATAATTAAATTTTCATGTTAATTTTATAAATTTATAGATTACCCAAAATAATTTAAATATAGAAACACACCATACCTACAAAGATTAAATTAATAAATAAAATTTTAAAAAGAAAAGATGTCTGAAATAAAACCTGGAGAAATAGAAGTAATTAGGAGTACTTCATCACAAATATTAATAGAACTATCCGGAGCGGCTATTTTTGGAGCTTTATCTATAGTAGTAGGAGCGTTTCTTGCTCCTAATATACCAAGAATAGCGGGTTGGTTTATAGCAATTGTAGATCCAATTTCAATCATATGGATTGCATGTCTATTAATATTTGGGGTGAGGGCAGGCATTCTGTGTAGTATAGTCGGAGCTGTAGGTTTAATGCCTTTTGATTTTACAGGATGGATTGGTCCTTCAATGAAACTTGCTGCTACGATTTCTTTAATAATTGTTCCAATTATATTTTTAAAGTTGTATAAGAGAGAGCCAGGAATAATAA
>JBHLNL010000101.1:0-12539 GCA_048941605.1 Promethearchaeota archaeon
ATTATTTTTACTTGTTATTTTATTAATTAGGTTGATGAAACCTTGAATTTCATTTGAATAATCATATCTTTTAATGGCATATTTCTGTGCTAGTTCTTTTAATTCAATAAATCTTTCTCGTTCTTTTGTCCAAATATTGTAAATTTCATAGATTTTTTTTTTTATATATTTTGATTCTAATTTATCTATAAAAAATGAGAATGGCTGATTTTTTAAGATCTCCATTGAACCAAAAGTTTTTGTACTTAAAATTAATAATTTTGAAGCTAGAGCTTCAATAATAACCCTACCAAATGGTTCTCTACGGGAAGAAAATAAGAGAACATCACTCTTTCTATAATATTCAGGTATACTTTCATTACTAATATATCCATGATATTTTATGAATTGTGGAAATTCTCTCTCTAATTTTTTTAGTTCTATACCTAAAGGTCCCGCACCACAAAATTCGAAAAATATGTTCCTTATCTTTTCTTCATTTAAAACCTTTCTAATACCCTTGATAAGTACACCAACTCCCTTATGGACATCATCAAGATATCCTATATAGATGAATTTTAACAAATTATCATTTTTCTCTGAGAAAGATTGCTCTTTAATGAAATTATCTAATTCAATTCCATGAATTACATGAACAACTTTATGAGGCTCATAAAAATTCTCTAAATATTTCTTTGCATGATAAGAAATTGTATGGTGATAAAATCTCTTCTTAAATATTGAAAAGAGTAGAATAGAGATCCTAAATTTAATATTATATAAAGAAAATAGTTTCTTGCTATAAATTGGTTTTCTATATCCTATTATAAATCTTAACTGTCTATAAAATAAACTAAAAAGAATTAATATTAAGTTAAGTTTAATTGTATGTAATGAAGTATATAGAATATCTTGTTTTTTAATATTTTTTGATAATTTTATGATTTCCCAAGGGTATGGGAACGTGAAAGTTTTATTAAATAAGTGAAAAGTAGCAAATTTAATCCGATCACTTTTACTAACGTTCTTTAACTTAATTTTTATAGACTCTTCATTTAATAATTTTTTACCAATAAAAATATTAGTATCAATCAGTGTTATATTATAATCTTTTTGCAGTCCTGAAGCTAATTCCATTGCGGAAATTTCTCCACCCCTCCCATTTTCTAAAGCAAGTGGAGCGAATATGAGTATATTCAGATTTTTATTCATAATTACTAATTTAAATTGGTATTTTTTTTTGAATTTAATCCTTTTTATAACGAGTTTTCATTATAAAAGAATTTATCATAAAAAATAATCATTTATATAATAAAATTAAAATTCAATTTATCAATTATAAAATATATTATGAACGATCTCATACCAATTGATAAAGTCATCGAAGAAAATCCACGAGTTAAGGAACTAGAGGATCAAGGCTATGTTATTAAACTAGAAAAAATTGAAGATTATTTGAATGATTTCAAGAATCGAACTACTACTTTCCCTAATGAAAATTTTTGGAGGGAAAAACGAGTTCTTATCACTGGAATTAGTGGATTTGCTGGAAGTCATTTAGCTGAGCAACTATTAGATTTAGGATGTGAAGTTCATGGAACTATTCGTAGGCATGCTGTACCGATGCATGAAAATATTGAACATTTAAGGGGAAGAATTATTCTCCACGAAGCAGATATAACTAGTGCAGAAAGGATTTTTGGCATATTTGAAACAATAGAACCGCATGCAGTTTTTCATCTTGCCGCAGAATCTTTCGTTCCAACTTCATTTAGGGAACCCGTAAGAGTGAGTCATAATAATATTGTTGGAACAATCAAAATTTTCGAGGCCGCTCGAAGATTTAACAGTGATTTAGAGAGTGTACATGTAGCATGTAGCAGTGAACAATATGGACTTGTAGATCCTAATGAAGTTCCCGTCACTGAAGACTTAAAAAGAAATCCTTTTCGTCCTAGAAGTATTTATGGGATAACAAAATGTGCCACAGAACAAATATCTTGGTTATATTATAATTCATATGGAGTACCGAGTGTAATAACACGTGGATTTAATCATGAAGGACCTAGAAGAGGTATTCAATTTGTAACGAGTGTTATTCATAGACAAATCGTTGAAATTTTAAAAAATAATAGAGATAAAATTATAATTGGTAATCCAAATTCAATTCGAGATTTTACTCATGTTAAAGATACTGTTAATGCTTATATTTTAGTAAGTGAAAAGCAAAAATATGGAGAACCCTTTAATGTATGCTCTGGTAAAGGAATAACAATATCAGATTATGTAAAATTAGCTCAAAAAATTTTTAATATTAATGTAGATGTGTTTGTAGACCCAAAAAGATTAAGACCAAGTGAAGTACCATTATTAATTGGTAAAAATGATAAAATTGTAAATATAATTGGATGGAGGCCTATTAGAACAATACTTGATATAATAAAAGAAGGAGTTCAATATTTTCAAAAACATCCTGAACAATTAGGTATCGAAGCTCACTAGAAAATCTTTTAAAATTATATATTAAAAATTATTATAATTCTTATTTTATTAATATCTTCAATGTCTATTATCTTTAAATAAAAATGACTTCAAAAACAAAACAAAAATGCGTAATACTTATAACCATTGATGCTTTAAGGCCCGATCATTTAAGATCTTATGGTTATCATCGAGATACAGCACCAAATCTGGAAAAGTTTTTTCAAGAAGGGACAAAATTCTTAAATGCAATAACAAATGGTCCAGAAACTCCTTCGGGGTTTTCTGCAATTTTTACATCAACTCTACCTTTTTTAGATGGAGGATATAGTCCATTACCTCTATATAAAATTACTTTTCCTCAAATTCTAAATGAAAATGGAATTTATACCTATGGAATCCACAGTAATCCTAACTTAGGGAGGTTTTTTAATTATAATCGAGGATTCGATACATTTTTAGATGGAGAGAGGTATAAAGTGGATTTCAACCTAAATAGAAACTTCAACCTTAAACAAATATTTAGTTTCTATATTAAAAAGATCCTAGATTACAAAAATTTTATTCAAAGACTGATTTACCGTCTTAAAGGTTTTAATAAAATAAAAAATTGGCTTAGGGGAAAATTTCCATTTCTAACTGATATATTATTACCTTTTACTCCGATTGCGTATAACGCTCCTTATATAGTAAATAAATTAATGACATCTTTCCCTAATCTCAATAAACCATTTTTTATATGGGCTCATTTTATGGATGCGCATGGTCCATATAATCCTCCAACAAAAAATATTTTAAAATTTAGAAAATCTGATTTTGATAATAATGAAAAAGAGTTTTTATCAAATAAAATATATTTTAATTTTCAGAATTTTAAAATAACTCAAGATACAGTAGAAAATATAAAACTACTTTATGATAGTGAAATCAATTTTATCGATGATTCATTAGAAAAATTGCTGCAATATTTAAAGGTGCGATTTAAAAATAATTGTCTAATAATTGTTACTGCTGATCATGGAGAAGGCTTTTATGAGCATTGCTTTTTTGGACATCAAGGAATAATTTATGAAGAGTTATTAAAAATCCCACTCTTTATAATAGAACTAGGGAAGGTTCCTAATGTAAAAGTTGTGCATGATCATGTTCAGTTAATTGATATAGCACCTACAATTTTAGATTATTTTAGCATAAAAATACCTGAGAATTATCAGGGAACAAGTTTTTTGCCATTAATTGAAGGAAAATTGTTAAAACAAGATAAATACATAATTTCAGAGTGTTATCAGAAAGACAGAAAAATAAAACGAAATAGAGAAGAAGGTTATATTCTACTATCAATAAGAAAAGGGGATTGGAAATATATTTATGACGAAGAGGATTCAAAAGAATTTCTTTTTAATTTAAAAGATGATCAATTTGAAAAGGATAATTTAATTAATAAAAATACAACTAAATTAAACGAATTTAAGGAAATTAAGAATTTGCATATTCAAAAGAGTGTTACTTCGGCATTAGAAAAATCTAAAATCTTGAATGCAATTGATAGTTTAAATTTTAATAAGTTAAAGAATAACACATGATCATCCTTTAAAACTTAACAGACTCAAAAAAAAATATTAATTAAATATTCAATTCTTTTTTTTGAATTTTAATTAATTCTAGTATACCTTTTTCTCCTAAATCCATTATTTCCGCTAATTTTTTTTTTGAAAAAGTAGCTCCTTCAGCTGTTCCCTGTAATTCAATAATTTCAGAATCTTCATTCATCACTAAATTAAAATCAACATCAACCTTAGAATCTTCATTATAATCTAAATCTAAAAGAATTTGATTATTTTTTAATCCTAACGAAATTGCAGCTAGTACTTTATAATCCGGAAATTCATAAATAAGTTGTTGATTGTAAAGATAATTAATCGCATCAAAAACTGCTATAAATGCTCCTGTAATTGAAGCGCATCTTGTTCCTCCATCTGCTTGAATTACATCACAATCTACCTTGATAGTTCGTTCGCCTATTTTTTCATAATTAAAACCAGCTCGTATACTACGTCCTATCAATCTTTGTATCTCAATTGATCTACCTCTATATGGCTCTCTTTGACTTCTCTCCTTGGTAGCTCTTGGTAACATAGAATATTCTGCTGTAATCCATCCTGTACCTTTATCTACTAAAAATCTTGGAACTGATTCTATAACTGAAGCTGTTATTATTACTTTTGTGCTTCCTTGAGTAATTAAGACAGACCCCTCAGGATATTTAAGAAAATTCCTTTTAAATGTAGTTTTCCTTAATTCATCAAAACTTCGGCCATCAAATCGTATACTACCTGACATCTTCAATTATTCCGATTTATTTTAGTTAAAAGTCTGAGAATTAAAATTATTAATTATAAAAATTTATAATTTAAATTCAAAAAAGTATATAAATATATTTTTTGTAAGGTAAATAATTTTCTAAAATTGACTTTATTTCAAATTTTTAATCATTTACTATTAAATTTTGGATAAGTTTAGATGCTTCCATAATTTCTCTCCAAATATTTTCAATACTCACTTTTTCAAATATCACAGATTTTAATTTCATTCTTTCGATGATTTCCTTCTCTCTTTGGGGTTGGTTCAAGTCAATATGAATTTCTCTTTTTAATTTACCGATCTTTTGAACAATTTTTCCCCTTTTATTTAAAAGACTTATAATTTTATTATCAATTTTATCAATTGTATTTCTATATGAGTCTAAATCTTTTTTACAAAACTCTTCCTTTCTCATTAAAAATTAACTCCCTTATCTAATTAAAAATTGGCAATTTTTTAGTTTTTAGAAATAAATTGTTGTAAATTTAATTCCATTGCTGCAACAGGGAACTCTAGTTTGAAATTTAAAAGTACTTCAGGATGAATCTCACCAATCTCACCAATTTTTACACCTTTAAATATGATACTACCATATCGACCATCAATGTAGCTAGGATTTCTTTCAGCTTTAATCAAATAATCATCATAAAATCCCAATGAAGTCATAATGAAATCTAATGTAGATCTTATCTCTGTAAAATCAGCTAATTCGTGATAAGTTACAGCAGAAAGATGAACTTCTCTTTTTGTTCCTGTCTCCTCACTTTTATCAATCAAGATAATATCACCAACTTCAAAAATCCTAATAGGCTTTTCTTCGGAACGATTATTTAATAGGGTCTCCATTAATTTTGGCAAGATTGTAGTTCTTGTTGTATTATATTCCTTTGAGACTGGATTTAAAATTTGGACATGATTTGATTCTTTGAAATCTTGTTTCATGGAATTATAATGTCTTTCTGAGTTAGTTAAAATGAAATTAAGGACTTCTAAATATCCCGCACCGATCATTATAATTCTTAATTTATTAGAAAATGATTGAATTGGATGGTATTTCCCTATACATCCTTCTCTAATAGTTTTAGGAATGTTAAAATAACCATAACCAATTGCAACTTCTTCAGTAAAGTCAACAGGGTGTATGATATCCCCTCGAAATGGTGGTGTATGCACACTGAGAAACCCTTTCTTTTTAGACTTTGCAGCATCCATTCTAACCTTCCTTAAGCATTTTATCATGTCTTCTGGACTCAAGTTTAAACCTAAGTAGCTATTAATATAGGAAATCTCGATTTCCCATTCTGTAAATTCTAGATTTGGAGTTATACTTTCTCTCTCTCCCTCATAATTTACCTTAACGGTTTCCAATTTCGCACCCATGTCCGCTAAAGTTGTAGATAAAATGTTTAGTGCTAGATTAATAGCTTTAAAGTCTGTACCAGTTAAATCTAAAAATAAATTTTGTGTCTTGTCTGTAACTTCTGTTAATTCTCCATTAATTACTGGTGGAAATGAAAGTACTTCATTTTTACTATCAAAAATAATTGGATATACGTCTTTTCCTTCAAGTATATGAGCATATTCAATGCCTTTTTCATGAAGCAACAAAATTTCTTCAAGGTTCATTGGATACCCATCTCCATGTAGCGGTATAAAACTTATAGAATCAGGTTTAACAGCAGTGTATCTATATGGGGGTTCAATTTTATCTAAGTCATGTACTCCTATTGCTACTTTCTTTCTATCTCGACCTACTGCCCAATGAAGATGTTCTTGAATATTCATCAAAGTTGCTACTTCATCTTCATCTAAATCAATATTTCGAACAACTCCACATACAATATAAGGTCTTACTTTTTTAACACTTGGATCCACATTTAAAACAATTTCACTCGAACCTAATTCATATTTTGGCAAACCTAATTCTAATTCATAATAACCTTTCAAAGCTCTCGCTATTCCTTCTGGACTTGAAAAATCAGGTCTATTAGGATTATATTCTACTTTTATTGTTTGTTCTTCTTCATTAATGTTTTCTAGATCTAAACTAATCCATTGTAAATCATATTCTAATTCTTTAATTTCAAGTTTTTTACCTACTAACTTTTCTAATCTCTCAATTTTTAAATCTAACGTTGGCAAATTTCCTCCTCCTTTTAGTATGATTGTCTTCTTAACCATTTAATTGGATTAATATATATATCTCTCATATCATCTCGATCATAATATAACATAGCAATACGTTCCAAGCCCTGCCCCCAAGCTAAGACGCGAGTAGGCTCTTTTATTCCCCAAGGATATGTTACTTCTGGTCTAAAAATTCCTGAACCCCCCATTTCAAGCCATTCTCCCAACTTATCAAAGTAAGCAAATACCTCCATGCTTGGTTCAGTATAGGGGAAAAATCCTGGTCGGGTTATAATTTTTTCAAATCCCATCTTTCTATAAAATTCAGATAACAACCCAATCAAATCTCCTAACGTGACATTATCATCAATTACAATCCCTTCAACTTGAGTAAATTCTGCCAGATGTGACCTATCTACTCTTTCATTTCGAAAAACTCTATCTATAGAAAACACCTTTACTGGTACTTTCTCATTATTCCTGTAAAAATCTGCTATTCTCCTTATAGTAGTTGCTGTAGTATGTGTTCTTAAGACAGTCTTTTTAGCTATATTTATATCCCAATCATAACCCCATCCATGAGAGCCGGAGGCACCACCATTTTCATGTGTTTCCTTAACTGCTTGAACTCGATCTTTTTCAGGCAATTTAGCAGTTTTAGGGTTATTTAAATAAAATGTGTCTTGCATTTCTCTTGCAGGATGATCTTGTGGTTGATATAAAGCATCAAAGTTATAAAAAGCACTTTCTATAATAGGGCCTCTAATTTCTGTGAATCCCATTGATAAGAAAATTTCTCTAATTTCATTAATTAATTTGATCATTGGATGCAATTTTCCAGCTTTCAATAATGGTCCTGATTTTGAGACATCAAAAGGTTTTAATTCATAATTTTTCCAAGTTCCTGAGCTAAGCATCTCTGGAGTAATTTTACTGATTTGCGTTAATTCATTAATTTTAGATATTGCGATATTTTTACCCTTTTCAGTTAAATATATAATTCTTTGAGTCTTACGATCTTTCTTAATCAATTTTCTCTTATTTAGCAAGTCTAACTGCTTCAACTCATTTTTAGATAAAGTAGAATGATCAATTGGGATATTCTCTTCAAATTTTTGTAGAAATTTTTCAATTTCTGATTGGGGAAATTTATCAGTAATCAGATATATTTTATTTTCTCCAGAGGCTTTACTTTGGGCAGCCCAACGGTTTTTTTTCAAATTAGAAATACCAATGTAAATAATATCTTTATTTAATTTCGATTTTTTAACTAATTCATTTAAAGTTAATTCTTTAACATTATTTTCTAAGAAAATATTAAGTATTTGACGTTCAGGAAGTCCTTTTGACAAGTAACCCATTCCCTCATCAGTTAAAGAGATTTGATTTATTTCCTCTTCTTTAAACCCTCCTAAGTCATAGTCTATCAAATCATTAGTAGCCGACATTAGTACAATATAATCAATGTTCAATTCTTTTGCTAGATCTCTAGCTAATACATCATCAGGTTTTTTCTTTAAAGCTTTTAAAATTTCAATTACTTGTTTTTTGAGTCTAATTGTCATTTCCTTTAGGAAATTTTTGTTACTTTTTTATTATATCTTTTAAAATCTCTAATGTATTTAAATCTTTCGTGAATTAAATCATTGTAAATCGCCCGATCTTGAATTAGAGAGATTTTTTTATTTTAAATGTTAAAATTATTGAACTCAATTTAAATAATATCAAAAAATCCGAAGCCAAGAGATTAATTTCTACAGATAAATATTATTCCCTTGGCAGAATAAAGAATTTAAAGAAAATTGAATCTTGAATACTTCTTTTCTGTAACCAAGTAGTCTTTGGATATAATTCCATTATTATCACTAAACAAGAGTTCATTTTCTAATTATATAATAACAAAATCTAAGTAAAAAACTTTAGCTTCTTCTCTTTAATATAATATTATTAAAAATCTGAATTGTCTGAAATTATGGATTGTTTCATTTATAATCTATAATACTATGAATCTATTTACAGAAATAGAAATTTAGTTTTAAAATAATTTCGAAGCAAAGAAAAAATATTAATATTGGGTTCAACTATTAGTTTTAACCACTAAATTTTGACAAAAATTTAAAGGTATTATTTAAAATGTTTAAAAACAAAAATTTAAACTACATAATTATAATTCTATTTCTAATTTCGACGATATCGTTAAATAAAATATTTAATTTTAAACCTTTAAGCCATTTCAACCCTTTAGATACGTATCAGGAAGAACCATTTGATTTTTCTAATCTAAAAATTAGCGGACCCGAAATTAATGTCACTACTCCTGAGGATAAGACTTATATAAAGCCAATGAGTGGCTATTATCCCGCGAGTTATGGGTTTGAAAATGATGATATAGGAGATAATCCAGAAGAATGGATTTCATACGAATCAGGAGGGTCTGTAAATGTTGTAGATACAGTAGGTTCACATAAAAGAGTTGTAGAAATGCATGATACATTATCAGGTGTCGGGCAAAATGCAAGGATCCATCAAACTATTTTGAAAACTTCAGGAATTATAGAATATTGGATGCGAATTGATACCACAGATAGATTAGGCCATGTTTCATTGATGGAAAATGGTAATTATAGAATATCCTTAGCATTTAGGGAATCAGGAAATTTAGAATATTTTAATGGAACTTGGAATATTATCAGCACATATGAAATAAATAAATGGTATCATGTGAAAATTGAGTTTGATGTAATTTCTGATTGGCACTTGTGGGTTAATGGAACCTCTATTGATGGGGGATCAGGCATAGCATTAAATGGGTCTGCTTCGAGTATTAATGAAATTAGATATGCAACTAGTACTATTGGAAACACAGATTATCGTTTTTTTGTGGATGCTATTGGATTTTCATGGGATCCAAATTATAATATAGGTTATAATTTGAATGAGGGATTATTACTTAGCTTTGATTTAGGATTCACTCCAGACTGGCTTGGATATTCATTAGATGGACAAATTACCAGAACAATACTAGGAAATTATACATTTCCATATCCTCTTGTTAATGGGACGCACACAATACAAGTCTTCGGGAATAATTCTATAGGAACTATGTATCAATCAGACATAAGATATTTTTATATAGGACATGTCCCTCAAGGATCTCCAGAAATATCCGGATATCATATTTTTGTAATTTTAAGTCTTATAAGTATAGTTTCAGCGATAATTATTAAAAAACGATTTAAACCAAAATCATAAATTTTTTTTTTCTAAACTTTTTCTTATTGAAGTAGAACTAATTTTATTATTATCTTTATCTTTAATGAGAGGAATAACTATTAAGACAAGAGGTTTTAATCCTATTTTCTCTCTATTTTTATTTAGTTTTAAAGCATTTTCATAGGTTTCTTGGCTAACAACTAATCCCTCATATTCAGAATCTTGAGCATACTTATCCATATCAGCCCAATTTTTTATTTCAACAATATTTACACGCTTTAAATCGGCAATTGTACTAATAAACGATTTCAAGTTTCTTTTTCGAGTTTTATAATCTTCTAATTTGGAGGAGTATTGTTTATTTTTTAAGAGTTCTTGAGAAGTTAAACCTATCTCCACAAATTCTGATACAGATAAAGCGGTTTTTAATAAAAGTTTATGACCTTCATGTAAATGATCGAAAGTTCCCCCTAACCCTACTTTTTTTAGAATCTGAAGTACACCTTATCAGTTAAAAAAATATCTAATTATTTTTTGCTTACTTTTAAACTTTCTTTCTTACTTTCCGAGATTTTACTCTTTTCAGTAGGGCTTTTTAATCTTACTGAATATATTTGCTTTATCTCCATATAATCATCACATTTTTCACATTTCTCTTTCCTCTTAAATACAAAATCTCCTTTCTCATAATTGGTAACTTTTGTAAGCCCGCATAATTTACAGATTAAAATGGTTAATGTTTGTCTAATAGGTTCGGGAGGTGTTTTTTGGAATTGGATTAGTGTGGCTCCAAAACAGATTAACATAAAGCCTATTGACCAACTCGTTAATTGATCAAGCCCTATATTGACATACATTAATAATATGCCTACAACAATAAGTAAAATGAATAATAAGTTTTTTAAAACACTTTTAAAAGTAATTCCTTTTTTTAATATTTCCTCATCGTCTTCTTCTTCAATCATAGAAATTGTCCATATATCTTCTTTTCTATGCTTTATAATAGAAAAGAATAAATAAATTTTTTTATTATAGAAATTTAATAGGTTAATCTTTTCAAACATAAACTAATTTAAAAAAGAGTTGAATGTGATTTATCAAACAGCTACTGGCACAGATCCGATTTCTCTTATTATATCTCTATTGTGGTTCTTGCTTATTTTTATATCAATGTTTTATGGTCAAAAATTGCAGGCTTGGAAAGCCTCAAAAGAAATTCAAACTGCTCTAGAAAAGTTAAAAAAATGGAATGATGAATGTAAAGAAATCTTAATTGCTAACTTTAAAGAATTTGCTGATAAAAAAAAAACTCAGAAGGATTTAATGTTTCAACTTGAGGATTTCATTACATTTGTTACAATATCTCCAGTCTCTCTTGATCCCTATGGAATCATTCCTAAATTTGATCATGTTGTTGATGTAAGAGACAATAGATTCAAGGAAGAAGTAGAAATATTAGCTCCCAATGCAGATAGTGTTCAACGAGCTAATTTAGAAAATCTATTAGAAGTTACTATGGCTATCGATTTTATATATAGACTAATTCGACATTATCTTATATTAGGTAAGAAATCTAAATCAATGATATTATTGCTTCAGATTTCATATCAGTTAGGGTTAATTATGACAATGGCTAAAGCCTATTTCCATGCTGCTAAAGCTTTTGCAGAAGGGAGTCCTATTGGAGATGGACTTGGTCCATTAGTTGCGGCAAGTTTTGTAAGAACTGTAGCAAATGGAGACATTTCAGCTAATGAAATAGTTAGAGATACAATTGTTCAAGAATTAGATTTTGAAGATAGAAAGATTTTAGTTGTTAGAGCAAAGGGTCCAGGTGGAACAGTTGGAAAACCAGGTAAAGCCATAAAGAATTTAGTTGATGAATTTGGAGATAAAATATCAAGGATAATTATGATAGATGCAGGTTTAAAGCTCACAGGAGACAAGACTGGTTCAATAGCAGTTGGAGTTGGAGCAGCTATAGGCGGAATAGGAATTGAAAAACATTATATCGAAGAATCATCAACAGGTAAATCGATCCCTATAGATGCCTTAATTTGTAAACAGTCGTTAGAAGATGCAATAACAACTATGAAACGTCCCATAACTCAATCTGTACCAAACTTTGTCGAAAAAATAAAATTGGCTATCAGAAAACGAACACAAAAAGGATCAACAATAATTATCGCGGGAATTGGAAATACAATTGGAATTGGAGTTTAATTCATTTTATTTTTTGAAATATTCCCTTTTTTTCTTTTCTAATGAATTCAAATTAAATTCTAAAAGTTGATTTTAATTATTTGTTTTTTAGAAAAATAGAAATGATTTTATTATTGAAGGGATAAAATTAATTAATTGTATATTATAAATTTGTA
>JBHLNL010000235.1:0-3076 GCA_048941605.1 Promethearchaeota archaeon
GATTAAAAAGAATAACAAAAAGGATATTCTTGTAGAAACTGATTTATATGAATTAAATTTACCTGGACAATTTATATTAAAAGAAGTAGTTGATAAAGATTCGAAACGAATAGGTGTTGTTAGAAATATACGTTTAAAATTTCCTCAAAAAGTTGAACTAATTGTTAAAGGTATTGATATTGAGCTCCCAATAGATATTAAGAATATTCAAAAAGTTGGTACAATTATTCAATTAAAAACAAAAATAAAAGTAGCAGAAGAATGTGATATTTCTGAAGTAGTTAGATTAAGAAAAGAAATCCAACAAGAAATAAGTGAAATTTATACAGGATAACTGGATAAAAATTATTATTGATTAAAACAATCTATTATTTAAGGGTTATCAATTCCAAATTTAATAATTCTTTTAATTCTTTCAATAGATTCCAAATAAGCTACTAATAATCGAATATAAGAATTTAAATTATCAATATCTTTTTCCTTTTTTATTATTTCAGTTAATTCTTCAATTTTATTATTAAGGACTTCATTTAATTTTGATAACATAGATTCTTGAATAATAGATACAGCCTCTTTATCATTCGTAATTTTAATAACTTGTTTATTACAAGATGGGCAAAAAAGTAAATCATTTTTTAAAAATAAAGGTGAATTACATGATGGGCAAATGTCTGAAGTCATAGTATAACCCTTTTTCAACATTTCTGCCATTTTTTTAATTTTATCATTTTCTTTTTGGTCTTCCAAAAATAAATTCTCCAATCAATTTATGTAAAATTGTATTTATTCTAAATGTAATAAATATAAATTTCATTATCAATTAATAAGTAAATTTCACAATTTTATTATTATTTGATTGGAAAGTATGTGATTTTCATGTCCAAAGACTGGGGCTTTATGAAAGATGCAATATATGGATATCTTATTATATCTAAAAACCAAAAAGAAATAATTGACACTTATCCTATGCAAAGATTACGAAGAATTAGACAATTAGCTGGTTCCGAATATGTCTATATGGGGGCAACGCATTGCCGTTTCTCACATTCATTAGGCGTATCTCATTTAGCCGAACAGTTAATAACAAATCTTTCTAGAGAAGTTGAAATTTCACAGAATCAAATTGAAAAGGTTAAAATTGCTGCAATGCTTCATGATGTAGGTCATGGACCTTTTTCACATATTTCTGAATCATTATTAATTAATCATTTGGGAAAAACCCACGAAGATATGACCACTTGGATAATTCAAGAATCACAATTAAAGGAGAATTTAGAAAAAATAGGATATGATTCTGGTGAAGTTTCAAAGTTGGCAGTTGGTAAATTGAGAAATAAAGGCGAATTTTTCATGGATCAAATTATTTCTAGTTCAGTAGATGTCGATGCACTAGATTATATCGTCCGAGATAGTCGTTATTCTGGTGCAGAATATGGTTTTGTAGATATTTTTAGGTTAATTTATTCTATGGATATTGTATCTTCAAATGGAGATTTAGCAATTGATCTAACCGCTTTATCAGCACTAGAAGCTTTTCTTTTAGCACGTTTTGAGTCTTTTAAAAGTATTTATTTTCATAAAACATCACGTGCAGTTCAAATTATGATAGCTGATGCATTGGAAAAAGCAAAAGAAGAATTAAATTTTCTTAATATACACGAACCTGAAGATTATTTAAAATGGGATGATTATACTACTTGGACTATGTTAAAGAATTCACGAGCTTCAAGTGATATTATAAATAATTTATGTAATCGGAAATTGTTAAAAGTTGCATATGAACAAACATCACATGTTAAAGAAGAAATTTTTCCAACAATAGTTACAAAGGATAAAGTACGTTTACAGATCGAAGAAGAAATAGCGGATATAGCAAAAATTGATTCCGATAAAGTATGGATAGATGTCCCAAATTTACCTTCAGTTCCATATCGTCATTCTATTCATTTTGAGCCAATGGAAATTCCTGTATTTCAAAGAACACGTGATGGAAAAAAAATCACTAGACGCATTACAGAAATTTCTAATGTTATAAGGGTATTAAAAGGTTTTTTAAACATTGTAAGAGTTTATACATCTGATGATAAAAGAGAAATCGTAGCAAAAGCAGCTGAAAAAGTGTTCGGAATTCCTTCTAGTGCAAAAATTTCTATGTGATTAGCAAATCTTTTTCAAGAATGATTTTGTTATAAATTTCTTTCATAATAATATTAGTTTTAGCATGAAGTATATCTTCAAAGGAGTAGTTTTTAATAAATATGTTTATACACATATTAGAATAAAGTTCTAATAATCTTGCTAATTTTAAACTTTTATGATAGCTTTTAATTAATAAAAATTTGTCATTTTCACGTTCTTTCAGGTTTGAAGAAGCTTTTATATCATTAATTATTTTTTGCTTATTAATTCCTTTCTTTGAGAGCATTTTATGATAAAATGTTGAAAAATTTGGCTTTTCAAAATATTTTTTATCTAATTGATTAATTTCTAATTGAAAAAAATTAGTAATTTCGTTCATTTTATCATTTAATAATCCAGAAAAATTTTCCATGTTGTTTAAAAATATTTTAATAATTTGGATTAGTTTATAAGGATTATTTAAACTAACTTCTTCGTTTTTCAATTTTATCAGTTTATAAGTTTATTTTTATTAATTTGCGCAATCAAAATAACATTTTTTTAATTAAAACTAACTAGACTTTAATATTATGATATTTAAACCACATTTCTTATTTTTGCGCAATTGGTGTGATCAAAAAATTAATTTGAAATTATTTGTAAGAAGGGATTTTATTTATTTATTAAAAAATAATAATTGATAAAATAATGATAGAGTTCAAATGTCTTAAGTGTGGAAATTGTTGTAAACAAAGATATATTTGTATATATTATTCAGAATTAAATAAATTTGAAAAAATAAAAAGTAAAACTAATATTAGAGCAAATTTAATTCCTTTTCGATTTTATATTGATAAAACAAATAAAATCATAATTGATTTGATATATAGAATAGATTCAAAACCCTGTCCTTTTTTAAAAAATAATTTATGCGAAATTGAGACTGAAAAATTTATAT